>CAYZNC010000301.1:0-8272 GCA_964478555.1 uncultured Bacteroidales bacterium
ATTACCATAAGCATCGGTAATGGTTCCAACCGTGGTGCCCTGAGCCAAAACGTTAACGCCAATTAAGGGTTCGTTGGTGGCCACATCCACTATGCGCCCTTTGATGATGCTGCTACTGCGGTATACTGGAGGCAGCGTATTATAATTCAGAAAATAAGTTTTTAATTCCGGTGCCGTACCGGTAACATTCGGGTCTGAAGAGGAAAATCTCAGTTTTACATCTTTCCAGTCTTCTTTTGTATCCTGATGCACATTAGCTTTGTAAACGATTTCAATAGGTTCATCTATGTTCTTAGCTCTGATATCATAGGAAGGAAACCAGCCGGCATTACTTACCAGATATGAGATAGAGAGATCGGCCCGGCTTGCATTTTTTGACTCAATCTTAACCAGGATTTCTCCCGTTGTGGTAACCTTAATGTAGGATAACGTACTGATTTTATTTTCAATGGCTGTTTTTTGCCGGTTCAGTTCGGCAATTGTTTTATTTCGTTCTATTTCTTTAAGTTTGAGGACCGTCATTTTTGCCTCGTAATACTCAGACACCTCTTTAAAATTAGCAGCACTCACCATGTGGTTCGTTGCTCCAAGGTTTTTATTTTCCTGGAGAAAAGCCAGTTCTTCTTTGATAATTGAAAGGTAAGTGTTTTCAACCTGAATTTTGTCGTTCAGATCCCTGCACTTTAACTCTAGTTCGGGGATTTCTTTAGAACTGGGGGGTCGATTGGTATAGTTCTGGTGTTGCACCGACAGAACCGTAACATCGCCCTTAGCTTTTACCTGCACACTTTTTGCATCGATGAGCGGCGATAGGTTTACAAATTTCAGAATGGTAATACCCGGTAGAAGATCTACTGCTTTTTTTCTGGTAATCTGAGCTCCGTCAAGAAATACAGTTACTTCATTGACATCGGTTTTAATATCTTTCTCTGCTATTTCCTGGGAAAAAGCGTTGCTGAAAAGCAAACTGAAGAATAAAATAGTTATCTGTTTCATGATAGTTTTTACAGAAGAGATGAGAGCCATTTCAGATACCCCCAAGAGAAGAATTCTTTTTTGGCAAAAAGAATTTTAGCGTCCTTTGGCAATATATTAAGGAAGTTCGCAAACCCAAATCTAACCTCCCTGGAGGCTGTCTAAAAAGTCCTTTGAGTGACTTTGTGCATCCCTTAGAGCGCCTTTGTGGTAAAATGTATTTTATTGAACCACAATGAACACAAAGGAAACCACAATGAACACAAAGGAAAATAAATGATAATTTTTCTCTTTTTAGACAGCTTCTTCCAGTTTCGTTCATATTATAATTCCCAATATGTAGTAAATCCGGATATTTTTAAGCACCCAAAGGCTGTGGGTGACTGTTATAACCCCTTTTTAAAGCCCGTCCGACTTCTAGCGGAGGGGTTGGGAATGAAACTACTTTTATCTCACCAGTACAACCTTCCGCGTCTGAACCATACCACCCGTTTGAATTGAAATAATATAAATACCGGCAGTAACTGAATTACCAAAACTATCTTCCCCATGCCAGTGATAGGTGTAATTACCTGACATTTGTGTTTTATTTTGCAAAATCGTACAAATTTTTTTCCCGGTTACATCAAAAATGCAAAGATTAACTGAGCAGGATTTATCAAGACGATAATTGATGGTTGTTTGTATAGTAAAAGGGTTGGGACTTACACTTAAATTGGGTGTTGAAGGCAAATTTTGTAGTCCGGTTGGAATGACATACCCCGCAGAATCCTTAGCCAATTTATAAACCTCACTTCCTGCCAATAAAAAAGCGCCCAGGCCAAAATCCTCAAAGTTCGCAGCTTTATCATACAATAATGGTTGTCCATCTGATGGTTGTTTCCCGCTACTCTGAACATATCCTAACATACCATTGGAATGCAAAGCATCGTAAACCATTCCGGTCCAGGCTCTGACAACAACAGGCATATAAGTGACGGTATCAAGGAGTCCTTTGTTTATTCCCCAGGCTAAGGCATAGGTAAATAAAGCTGTGCCTGACGTTTCCATTCCTCCATAGTCGTTTGGATCGGCCAAGCTAGAGTTCCAGAATCCATCCGGTCTTTGTATCGCAAACAATGCTTGGGCCATTTCATTAAAGGTGGCTATATATTCGCTTCGATGCGGAGCATTTTCAGGCATCACATCCAGCACCCGGGCAAGCGCGGCTAAAACCCAACCATTTCCGCGGGACCAATATACCTGTTTCCCATTAGCTGTGGTTATTGGGGCTACAAAGGTGCTATCACGCCACCAAAGATGATCCGTAGTATTGTACAGACCGTTAATTTTAGGTTTTGTTTTGGCATGATTATACAGATCGTACATCTTTTCAAAATACTGATTGTCATTGTATATGGCCCCTAACTTTGCAAAAACCGGCATGGCCATATGAAATGCATCAACCCACCACCAATCATCGGCCTTGGTAGAATTAACCATAGCATCAATGCAACTCTTAATAGGTTGTATCCTTTCTATTTTTTTATCCAGAAGATAAAGCTCGATATACGTTTGAGCACAGCACTGATTGTCGGCAATGCGGGAGGTATTATCGCCATAAGTTAAACCCCAGTTATGAAATGTTCCCCAGGTTACAGCGTTTTTATAATAGGTGGTATCTTTATTTATAAGGTATAATGCCATTAAACCCTCGTAGTAAGTCCCCCGTGTCCATAGATTACTTGTTCGCGATTTTTCAGTTACTATATTTGCAGTAGGATCGGGCCATTTATCCATAAAATACTTGTTGCCCAAAACCATTTCCTGCAGTATTTTATATTTATAGGGTAGATCCTGGGCATGAACGGACGTTAACAGATTCAAAAAAAGTAGTAGAAATATGGCTTTCGTTATTCTCATGTTGTAAATGGCTATTTTAAAGCAGTTTGCTTTGCTAAAGTAACTAAAAAACAGGAAGAATGTATGAATTTAACTTAAATAATATCTCCTTGAGTACGGAGTTGCATATTTGTAGAAAATACATGATCACTAACTTTTTCATTACAGATAACTTCAATTTATTTTAATCCGCCGACCGGTAGATGATTTATTTGAATGCATCGAGCGCTTCGGTTGGTTTCCCGCTGTTATCTAAGGCTCCAAGATTATAACCCTTCCAGCTGTTGTATGCTTGAGGTTCCCAGTAAAATACGCCCAGGCATTTTTCGTTGCTAATCGCTTTGGTTCTGGTTATAAGGTCGGTCAGGAACAACTTTGCTGTCGCCGCATTGTTCCATGGCATGCCCACTTCACAAAGTATTACTTCGCTGCCGTAATGGCTTATCATATCGTTAATGTTGTTTATGCATTTGTTATTATAATCTTGCCATTTAGCAGTATCGGGATATAATGACATGCCTATCACATCCCATTTGCCATTATTTTGCTTTAGCCCATCGAACAACCACCGGTAAAGGCTATTATCCCAACCGTTATGAATATGAACGATAACCTTTGTGTCGGGGAATACGGTTTTTACCGCATCGTACCCCGCATTATTTAGGATGGCATATTGAGCCATATTGGTTGAAGCTTTTCCATCGTCCCATAACATTCCGTTGCCTGTTTCGTTGCCAACTTGCACCCATTCAGGGGTGATATTCCAGTTTTTTAGCGCTGTTAATATTTCTGTGGTATGGTTGGAAACAGCGGTACATAAATCGGTAAAAGATAAATTTACCCATGCTGCAGGTTTTGTTTGTTTACCTGGATCTGCCCATGAATCGCTATAATGAAAGTCAATCATAATTCGCATACCCAGATCTTGGGCACGTTTAGCCTTGATTAACAAATCGGTTTTATTACACCATCCATCGGTAGGATTGACCCATATACGTAGCCTGATGGAGTTCATGCCCAAACTTTTCATCAACGCCATACATTCAGTTTTGACACCACTTTTATCGTAAAAAAGAATACCATTCGATTCCATTTCTGTTATCCAGCTAACATCGGCCCCTTTGGCATAGTTGCTTGTATCGGTTTCTTTTGGTTTAGAAGTTTTAGTAACCTCCTTACTGCACGCGAAGGTGATAAAGCTCCAAACACACAACAACATAAAAATGTGTAGTCGTTTCATGTTAAAATACCTGATTAGGTAACAAAATAATTAATAATAATTAAAAACAGGAATAGGGCAGTTTTACCCCCCTATTCCTGTTTCAGCAAATTTATTTAGCCACAAATGAGCATTTATTGTTAATGAAATCAACAGTCACGTCGTAGTTTCCTACTGCAAGGCTTTGATCATCGGTAATATTCGTTCCCAAATATTTTAATGAATTGAACGAACCTCCATAGAAACGTTTCCAGTTTTTATCGAGTTGAATAGTAATCCCCCAGGAGGATGTTTTTGTAATGGCGATTGTTCCGGAATAAACACCGGTGGATGTCTTATTGAGGGTCATACTGGGACCTTCACTCCAATCATCGTTTATCCCACTGATATAAACAACATCGCCAAGAAATACATAAGTATTGCTTCGAATATTAGCAACAAGGTCGTACGTACCTGCTACAATTGTAGTATCATCCCTAAATCCTGTTGCATTGTAATTCAGAACACCATTTGCACCTCCATAGAAGTAATCCCAACCACCATTCAAATACAACTTACAACCATAAGAAGAAGCAGCACTGATTGTTACACTACTTGAGTAAACACCGGGCACAGACGTTGAAGACATTGCAGCCATAGTCCAGTTGTTATTCAATCCGGCATAGCTTAAACTGGTAATAGCAGTATGGCTGTAAGTTAACTTCTTCAAATCTGCTTGTATCAGGTAGAGGCCTGCAGTGGGAGCAGTGATGTTAGATGCACCTTTGAAGGCAAGCGTTCCTTCTGTGCTGCCCATTTTGTAAACATTGGTCCATTCACCTGATATGAGCGACATATTGTAGCCCCATAATGAGTTGACAAGAACTGTTCCTGCGAAGGTAGAATCGGTTTCACTAACTTGGGTCAGATAATTGTTAAATGTCCAACTGCCCGATATGCCATCATCGATACCTGGTAAATAGAGATATTTACTGAGTGGCGGAATAACAACTGTTTTGCCGGACTTAATTTGGTATGTCCATGCTTTAGGATTGGCTAAGTAGAATGTTAAGGTATAGTCTCCAGCCTTACTAATTGCTATATTACCGGCCGATGCATTATTCCAGTCAATGGTAAGCGTACTATCGCTATGCGGTATAAAGCCGATGGTTTTTGCTATGGCCGAAGCATCAACAGTACTGGTTGTTTTGTTGTACAGGCTAGCATTTGCACAGCTCACCTTGATATTTTGATTTGCGGCAGTAGTAGTGAACGATACATACCATTTTACAGCAACTTTGTCAAAAGTCATGGTTGAAGTAATATCTCCGCTGACAGCTAAAGATGGGATGTAGGTTGCAGTCCATTCTTTATTGGCTCTGCTTAATGTGGTATAGTAGCAACCGCTTTGTCCGGGATACCAGAAGTTCCATGACCTATTGTAGTTTGCAATTGTAAATGCCGGAGCAATAGTATCATTACCCCAAATGGTACCGTCGCCTTCCAGAAGGAACCAATTAGCCCATGCCCCTGCACCAGTAAATCCATAATATTCACCATCACTTTTTGGTGAGTAAAGTTTGAATCCGGTATCAACTTTCTTTGAATCCAGTATAAATCCTGGCGTCATGTCAATTGAATAGCAAGTAACATTTACGGGAACAATAGCGCTGTATTTTGGTTGAGTATTGATTCCTAATGAAGTTCTAATGCGAAAATACAAGGGAGAACTTATTCCTGCTTTAAATTTGAGGTTTTTACCCAATGTATTCAAGGCAGCCCCAGTAAACGCATATGTATTGGTTTGGGGAATGATTTGAATAATCGAGTCAAAACCCGCCGTAGCCGAAACTTCTAAGATTACTCTGGGTACCGTGTTTGGAATTTTCATAGAAGTATCGCTGGTACTTAGATTACTTTTATCCCATGTAAGTGCAAGTACAGACGCAGAAGCAGTAGCCTGCGTTAAAACAAGGTTGCTTTCGCTGGCTAGTAACTCCGACGAATTCAGCCCTGTCACCGTGATAAGATTTCCATCCTTTTTGCAAGCGGAGAGCAATGCAAGGCATCCTATAATGAATGTTAATATTTTTGTCTTCATAATTTCTATATTTTTTGAATCATCGTCTGATTACAATGTATTTTTAATAATTGTCGTTTGACAAGTTTGGATTGGCCGAGATTTCAGTGGCCGGAATCGGATAAATGTTATACTTGTCGGCAACGGCTATTCCCTCTTTTACGCCACCTTTCCATTGCCATAAATATATGTTACTGGTAAAGCAACCAAAGCGGATGAGGTCGGTACGGCGTACACATTCCCAATAAAGTTCGCGAGCGCGTTCATCAAGGAAAAATTTAAAAGCAATGTTATTGGTGGTAGCTATAAGGTCGCCTGCTGCCACCGACGCTGCGTGACGACTGGCCCGCAAATCATTTACATAACCAAGCGCAATATCAAGATTTGTATTGGCACGTGCGGCAGCTTCAGCATACATCAGGTAAGCATCGGCAAGTCGAAACATCGGAAAATCGGTATTCACACCGTCGGATGCAGTGTTAGACGCAGCTAGGCCGGCATCGGTGAGATTGCTCCACTTAGTTACGAAATATCCACCTGTACGGTCGGTTACACCGTTGTCCATTTTTTGGGTCTGACCCTTGGTATAGAACATGGCGCGGTCGTCGTTATTCAAATCAAACAAAGCAGGTATTTCGCTGCGGATACGGAACATACTCCAGGCGCTTGCGCAACCTACAGAATCGGATTTGGGGCCATTGTCGGTATCAACTTCACCGCAAACAAGGTAAGTGGTAGCTCCCCACGAAACTACAGCTTTACTGTCCACAACAAGAGGGAAAATTATTTCGTGCCCTTTGCCAACTCGTTTATCATTGTCGGCATTAAATAATTTGGCATATTGAGTCTCCAACACATAACCTTCGTCTATTACTTTTTGGCTATAGGTCATACAATCACTATTATGATCTCCTGCTTTGTAAGTTACGGCATTGAGGTAAAGGCGAGCGAGGAGCATCCATGCAGCGGCTCTGGGGGCGCGTCCGTATTCGCAGGTGGCTGCATCAAGCATGCTTTCGCTACATGACTTCAATTCGCTCTCGATAAACCCAAAAATCTTTGAGGCTAACCACTTTTGAGGTAACTGAGAGCTACCGATAGTGCTCTCGTCGGCATACGGAATATCGTGAAATAAATCCATTGCGTGGAAATATGCCATTGCACGGAGAAATCGAGCTTCAGCACGGTAGGTTTTGATAGAATTTTGTTGTGCTTCAGTGAAGCCCGAGATTGCGTTATCAGTGCAGTTCTTCAGGAATTCGTTGCATAATGAAATAGAATAATAGCAACGGTAATACATGTCAGCTATCCACGGATCGTTAGCATCCCAAGTGAGATAGGTCAGTTTGGCCGTGTTATCACCCTCAATCCAGGTGGAGCCAATTTCTTCTGTTCCAGCTTCCTGCATGTTAAAGTAGCAGCGCATGTAGTCATATCCATTGTTACTGCTAAGGTCAGGATCTGCTCCGCCTTTCTCTTGTCCTGCAGTTACAAATGAGGCATAGCATTTGGCCAAAACCTTGATGTAATTGTCGGGGTTAGCATATACCGTTTTGGAAGTTTCCTTTGTTGGTGGATATTGGTCTAAATCTTTGTTGCAGGCTGTGAAGACCAATATGGTTGCGGTGATTATTGAATATGTTATCTTTTTCATTTTCTTGTCATAATTAATTGTTAAAATTCCAAACCAAGGCTCAAAGAATAGATACGGGGACGAGGATAGAAAGTATTATCCATACCTTGTGGTACTTCAGGATCTACACCGGTATACTTGGTGACAGTAAATACATTCTGGATCATTCCGGTAACATTAAGATTACACTTTTTAGCGATTTTACCAACATTGTAACTTAACGTAAGATTATCCATCTTTAAGAAAGACGCATTTTCCACATAATAGTCAGAAAGATATTGACGACTTTGGAAGCCTGTTTTCAAATAGCTCCTGTTAAGGTTATTGAGCTGATAAGAGTTATATGACATTGTACCAAATGCTCCGGTATTCATCGACATTCCGTTGTAAACATAATTGCCTATGTTAGCCCGTAAGCTCGCACCAATGGTGAACTTTTTGTATCGCAAGGAGGTGCTGAAACCGAGAATATAGTCAGGAGCTGGCGAATGGTAACGATAGAGAT
>CAYZNC010000302.1:0-8258 GCA_964478555.1 uncultured Bacteroidales bacterium
AAGGTGTATGCAACTTTGGGCATTATTTGTTGACTCAATTTCCAAATCCTGAATTGTCACATCAGTAAGTCCTCCTAAATCAAACACATGAACCGCAGTTGATACAATGTGTGGCCTCGCTCCGGTGCCATATGATCCAATTGTAGTTTGATTTCCAGTTACTTTTAAATCAGAAATCACGTTAAAAGTACTCCCTGCTTTTATCAAACAGGTTAAGCCATCGTGCCATACTATATCAGCCCAGGAATTAAATGGTTGTGCCATCGTGCCATTTTTTACCCCAGTATATTGGGGATCGAGATATACAAGGGTTCCTGATTTCAAAGATCCTGAAAAAGTTGTTTCCGCAAGTTCAGATTTTTTATTGCATCCCTGATAGACTAGAATCAATAAGCAAGCGCTTATTAATAGACGAATTGATATTATGGTTTTCATTTTTTTAATTTTAAGATAAGCGTTAATAATACAATTTCAATTATATAATTGTCAGCCATTTAATAATTTTGGATGGATGAAATTATAAAGTGAACTTAGAGGTTTTTTTTATGCAATTGTTATATAATTCTGAAAAAAAAATACATCTTTCACATTTTAAAAGACATGACATCCCCAACCTGAATCTTATCAAAATAAATTTAAAACCAAGGCATCGTTGGGACCAATCGTAAATTCAACAATATTCAATAACAACAAGTTATGTGAAACTGTTATAGCCCCTGTTTTAGGGGTTGGGGTAGAAATTACAAGCTATTAAAGTTCCCCTGCGGTTGCAAGGTTAAGGTTGAATCTTTAGAGAACAACTTTGTACTTTATACTTTGTACTGTTTTATCGCATTATTAATGATCCCAAACAACTCTTCTTTTGCGATGGGTTTTATAATGCAGTCCGTAAAGCCCATGTCGAGAAAATACTGTCTGTCGTGTTCCATTGCATAGGCAGTTTGTGCAATCACAGGAATGTCCTTTCTAAACTTTCTGATTTTTTTGAGGGCACTAATGCCATCCATTACTGGCATTTTAATGTCCATCAGGATCACTGCAATATCAGGATTTTGTTTGCAGATTTGAACGGCTTCCTGACCATTTGCCGCATAAAGAAGCGTTATATTTTTCGAAAGCAATACCGCTTTTAAAAATTTGAAGTTATTAATTTCATCTTCGGCAATGAGTATGGTAAGTGTTTTATTCCAAAGGTCCGATTGATTTAAATCTTCATTAACAGGTTGAGTTTCTTGGTGTGAGTAGGGTATTGTTAAATAAAAAGTGGAACCTTTGGAGGGAACTGATTCAACGGTTATATTGCCCCCAATCATATGCGCAAATGACTTGGAAATGGCTAATCCCAAACCGGTACCTCCATATTTGGTTGCAATAGATGTATCGGCCTGTCTGAAACGTTCAAATATAAATCCCTGCGCCTTTTTGTGGATACCTATGCCGGTGTCCTTTACACTAAATTCGATATAATCACCTTTCAGGGCATATTTCAATTCAATAGCACCGGTGTGTGTAAATTTAATGGCGTTATTCAGTAAGTTCGCCAAAATTTGCATCAGTTTGGTTTCGTCAGTGAATGTATGTATAAGCTTATCCGGAGCTCCTTTGGAGAAAATTAAATTCAGATTTTTCTCCACTGCACGGGTATTAAAAAAATAATAAAGATCGTCGATCAATGAGTTTATATTCACAGGCTTAAAGTAGGTAGTTTCCTGGCCCGTTTGTATGCTTGAGATGGTTAATACATCGGAAACGATAGAAAGCAATTGATTACTGCTACTTTTAATAATTGACGTGTAACTTTCAATGGTTTCCTGGGGAAGCGCTTTATCTTTTTGTAATAAATCGGAGAAGCCAACGATTGCATTTAAAGGTGTGCGTATTTCGTGAGACAAGTTCTTTAGGAAAGCATCTTTTAGTTTATCAGACTGTTCAGCTTTGTCACGGGCTTCTATCAACTCGTGCTCCATTAGCTTGCGCTTTGTAATGTCTTCTTTTACTGCTACAAAGTGTGTTATTTTGTTGTCTTTATCTTTGATTGGTGAAATGGTGATGTACTCCCAAAAACATGCTCCGTCTTTCCTTGTATTTTGGATTTCTCCTTGCCAGCTATTACCTGTACTGAGATTTTTCCATACCTCGTCAAAAGTATGAATCGGAAAGAACAAGCGTATATCTTTACCAATCGTTTCATCTGATTGGTATCCGGTAACCTCCGTAAATCGTGTGTTTACATATTCAATAATACCTTCGATGTTGTTGATTACAATTTGAGCCGGGCTCTGTTCAATGGCCAATAATAATTTCTGGGTTTGTGTTTTGGCTTTTGCATTATTGATTTTTTCTTCCCGTAATGTAAGAGCACTACGTATAGCCACTGGTAAACGGGATAATCTATCTTTAACAACGTAGTCCCACGCCCCTTCTTTTATGGTCCCTACGGCAGTTTCTTCATTGATGGCACCTGTAACGAAAATGAAGGGAATAAGGAGATTTTTAGCCTTTAAATCTTTTAACGCCTCCAAACCATTGTATTGAGCAATGTTGTAGTCGCTTATAATAATATCAGGGCACCCGGATTGTAAAGCGCTTAAATAAGCCTCTTTATTGGATACCAATTGAACGATACAATTATATTCTTCCAGAAGTTGCAACTGTGCAATGTTTAATTCTGCATCCAGCGGCTCATCTTCAAGCATGAGAATATGTAAATCGGGTTTAATCATTATTTTGGTAAGGTTATGAAAAATATGGCACCTTCATCTGTTTTGCCTTCAGCACGAATATTTCCGTTGTGTTTTTGTATGATTTGTTTTACGTTAGCAAGTCCAATACCAATACCTTCAAATTCTTCGAGGGGATGTAACCGCTGAAAGACGCCAAATAATTTTTCCGTATAAGCCATATTAAATCCAACGCCATTATCCTTGATATAAATTTCCACCTGATTACCGGATATATTAGTTGAACCAATCTCAATTGTCGCATTTTGTTTTTTCGATGTATATTTAATGGCATTTGAAATTAGGTTTTCGAATGCAATTTTTAATAAGTTTTTATCTCCTACAATATCCGGAAGATTTTTTATGATCCATTTAATTTTTCTATTTTCAGTATCGGGTACTGACTGTTCAATGATCTCCTTTACCAGAGCCGAAAGGCTTACTGACGATACCGTTAATTCTTTCCTTCCCAAGCGTGAGAATGAAAGAAGATTATCAATCATGGTAGACATACGAGTAGCAGCAGCCTCAATTTTTTTATAAAAATTAGTGACTTCTTTATTGGGATCTTGGATGTTTGCATATAGAATTTTCAGAAACCCATCGATATGTCGTATGGGAGCTCTTAGATCGTGTGAAACACTGTATGCAAATGCTTCCAAATCCTGGTTTGCTTGTTCAATTTGGGTAGTTCTTTCAATTACTTTTCTTTCCAGGGTGTCGTTCAGCGTGCGGATCTCATTTTCAATTCTTTTTCTCTCGTTAATATCGACCAATGCAGCTATATTACCTGAAATTTCTCCTTCTCTGTTAAAAAGAGGGGCGGCAAACAAACTATAATAAATGGATTCCCCATTTTTTTTCATTCTTTCAACATCAGCGCCTTTTATTATCTTTCCCTGTTTTATACTTGTCAAAAAATATTCGAAATCGGATTGTTTATCTGGCGTTACGGTTGGTAAAATATTCCCAATAGCTTCTTCTTTTGTCCATCCTGTTAATTGTTCCGCAGCAGGATTCCAAATGCTTTTTACAAATCCATTCGTATCCAGATCAAATAGTGCCACAGGAATGGTTTCAAGTATGACCTTTAAGGTTTCATAAGTATTAGCTAAAGCATCTTCAGACAATTTTCTATCGGTAATATCCTCGGTGAACATTACCACTCCACCTATTTGATCGTCGGCTTTCCGCCATGGATAAAGCTCATAGCGAAGCCATTGTACGGTTCCGTCAGCCCTTTCAAATTTATCGGCATTCTTTTTATATACTTCACCTGACAAAACACGCCGATGATCATCCTTCCATGTTTCTCCGATTTCAGGGAACACTTCGTAATGCGATAGCCCAATAAGGTTCTGATCGCCTAATTTATAATCGATGCTCCAGCGTTTGCTTGCCATAATGTATCTCATATTCGTGTCGAACATGGCTACAGGTAATGGCACGTTTTCCACAAAAAGCCTTGCTTTGGCTTCACTTTCCTTCAGCGATTCTTCTATTTTTTTTCGTGCGGTAATATCTCTGGTAATTGACAACGCACACTTTTCTCCCTGCAGATTAATAACCACGGCGGATAATAAACCGATCAGTATCTCGCCATCCTTTTTCCGGAATTGGATTTCCTGGTTTTTTACCTCCCCTTTATCTGTTAAACCCTGCACAAGGCGATCCCTGTCCTCTGTATTTACCCATAATTTAATGCCTATAGAGGTCATGCCGATAACTTCTTCTATTGAATAACCTAAAAGTGAAGAGAGTCCTTTATTGACTTCCAAATATTGTCCATCGGAAATTCGGCTAATAGCAATTGCATCAGGTGAGGTATGAAAAGCCATGTAGAACTTTTCCTCCGACGCTTTAAGTTCCTTTTGGGCATTCACCCTATCCGTAGCATCGTTGAAAATAACTGCAAATGTATCTTTCTCAGGACTGAAAGCGTAAGTATCGAAATATTTTCCAAGTTCCTGGGCGTAATTCATATAGGAAATGGGCTCACCTGTCATTGCCACTATGCCAAACGTTTGAATCCAATGATCTTCTGTTTTTGGCATAACTTCTTTTACTGTGTAACCTATCAAATTGCTGACATCTATGCCTGTCATTTTTTCAAATGCAGGATTGACTTCGATATATTTGAAATCTGTGGGATTTCCTTGTTCGTCATATATCATTTGGTGTAAAGCAAATCCACTGGTCATATTGCCAAATAACAAACGGTATTTTTTTTCACTGTCAACAAGGGCTTTTTCTGCCATTTTACGATCTGAAATATCTATTGATACTCCAAGAAGACCTGTAACCTGGCCTTTTCCATCAAATGTTGGGGTAAATCTGGTATCAAAAAAACTTTCATTCAGTTTAAATATTTCTTCTATTGACTCACCTGCAAAACAGCGATTTACAGCACTTGTAATTTCCGGATTATCTTTGTAGACTTCAAATACCGATGAACCCACAATTTCACCGGATTTAAGTCCCAGTTTGTCCAAAGACCGCCCTTCGGATAAAGTGAAAATGCCGTTCTTATCAATGGCGTAATTGATTACATCGACATTAGTTACGATATTCCTGAATTTCTCTTCACTTTGTTTTAATTTTTCACTTGCCAAATGTTCTTTTGTAATATCCTTAAATATAGCAGCAAACATATTATCGTCAAACCAAAATTCGGTTGTTTCAATATATCTATCATGATTCGGTAACCAATCGAAAGTTTTCCTTGGGTGTCTGGTCGATACCACGTCGCTTGCCAAATCAACCCACATTTTTTCTGCGAATGAGAATGATTCGAAAAATGATTTACCAATAATATCGTTCTGGGCTCCCCAAAATTCTTTGTACTTTTTATTTACATCAACATAAATCCAATCTATGGCTTTCCCGTCTTTATCGTATATCAATTCATGCAAGGCAAAACCATCATCCAGAATTTCAAAAAGTTTCCGGTACTTATTTTCACTTTTTTTAAGGGCATTTTCAGCTTTTTTTTGATCCGTAATATCCCGCGCCGAAGCATAAATCAACTTGCCTGCCGGATAGGACCTCCATTCTATCCACCGGTAAGAGTTATCCTTATGTCGATAGCGGTTTATAAAATTTTGAATTTTTTGATGGTTAGCTAACTGTTTCGTAGCAACGATGGTACTTTCTACATCATCAGGGTGAACAAATTCAATAAAACTTTTCCCTTCCAATTCTTCTAAAGTATAGCCCAGTGTTTCTTCCCATTGAGGATTTAGCCGCAAAAAATGTCCCGAAGTATCTGCAATGCATAATAAATCAATGCTGTTATTAAAAAATTGATCGAAAATGTCATTTGAATTCTGCTCATGATGGTTATGCATCCATAGTAAAAAAGAACTGATTAAAATTATAGAATCTGTTATTATACAAACGGTTACATTAACCGGATAAAATAAACACCAACCAAAATTTAAACATACTACTATCGGTATCATAAAATGAATAAGGCGAGGCTTGTTTTTAATTTTTAATATATTCATTTTTAAACAAATAATAAAATGCTTAAAATCTCAAAATTTATCAGATTCATAGCTCTTCTATAAATTTACACAAAGTTTGTGATAGAACAAAAAGAATTTAATAGTTACCCCTGGATTTTAGAAAAGCAGGGATTTTAAAAATAACATAAAATTTGAGTTCAAGGAAAAACAAAAAATAAAAAAACAACATGTAGGGAATATTGTTTTGATAATAAACTGTCTTAAATGAGTTTAAATTTTTAAATTTGAATCTAAACCAAAAGCCTCTTCAGATTGCCCTTAAGGGGGTCAACAGAACAGACAATTAATTGATTTTCTGTGTATGCATATGAAGGTATGGTTTAACGCAAATTTGAAATAAACAATAGTTATATGAGTGTTTTAGTGAATAACCAATCGAGAGTTCTTGTACAAGGTTATACAGGCAATGAGGGTACCTATCATGCATCGCAAATGATTGAATATGGAACAAACATCGTGGGAGGTGTTACTCCGGGAAAGGGAGGAACAACACATCTGAATCGCCCGGTTTTTAATACCGTAAGAGAAGCTTGTAAAATAACCAACGCAAATGTTTCCATAATATTTGTACCGCCTATTTTTGCTGCAGATGCCATTATGGAGGCAGCAGATGCCGGGATACCACTTGTGATAGTTATAACCGAAGGCATACCTACTGCCGACATGATAAAAGCAAAAGAATACATTAAGAATAAAACTACCCGGTTAATAGGGCCTAATTGTCCCGGAGTAATTACGCCAGGCGAAGCCAAAGTGGGCATTATGCCTGGATTTATTCATCAAAAGGGAACTATTGGCATTGTTTCGCGGTCGGGGACCTTAACCTACGAAACTGTTGATCAGATTACAAAAGCCGGTTTGGGACAGTCTACCTGCATTGGCATAGGTGGAGATCCTATTTTGGGGACTTCCATGCTTGAAGCTGTAAAACTCCTTATGGGCGATCCTTTAACAGAAGGTATTATCATGATAGGTGAGATTGGTGGTACCATGGAAGCTGATGCAGCTTATTGGTTGAAAGAACACTCAACAAAACCTGTTGTTGGATTCATTGCCGGTACAACTGCACCAAAGGGCCGAAAAATGGGTCATGCGGGAGCAATTGTCGGAGGAAGTAATGATACCGCTGCGGCAAAAATTAAAATTTTACAGGATTGTGGAATACATGTTGCAAAAACACCTGCTATTATTGGTGAAACCATGGTAAAAGCGCTCAAAAAGTAAGCTTCTTATCGTTCAATTAATCCTCATCAATATTGTCCATTCTGCTCATAATTAAAAAGTATTGATTCTAACATTTCCATCATCTTAGCTCAATATGCTAATTTAACAACGTTATGGAAAAAACATAAATCAAATCAATAATTTGCATTGTAAATAAAACACATTTTGAATTAAACCGAATCTTTACTTATTTTGTCCGACCATTAACTTAAATAAAATTTATAATGAAATTACTTGAAGGAAAAACCGCTGTTATTACAGGTGCAGCAAGGGGTATAGGCAAGGCTATTGCCATACGTTTTGCCGCTGAAGGTGCAAATATTGCGTTTACTGATTTGGCTTATAACGAAAGTGTGCAGGCTTTAGAAGCTGAGCTTTCTGCTATGGGTGTTAAGGCAAAAGGGTATGCCTCCAATGCAGCCAACTTTGCCGATACCACAGAAGTTGTTGGCAAAATTATACAAGACTTTGGTCGTATTGACGTGCTTGTAAACAATGCAGGAATCACCCGCGATACCTTATTAATGCGTATGACTGAGGAACAATGGGATTTGGTGATTAATGTTAACCTCAAATCGGTTTTCAACTTTACCAAAATAGTTCAATCTATTATGTTGAAACAAAAATCAGGAAGTATTATCAATATGAGTTCTGTGGTAGGTGTTTCAGGAAATGCAGGCCAATCCAACTATTCAGCTTCAAAAGCCGGTATTATAGGTTTTACAAAGTCGATTGCGAAGGAGCTTGGTTCGAGAAATATTCGCTGCAATGCAATTGCTCCCGGATT
>CAYZNC010000303.1:0-5338 GCA_964478555.1 uncultured Bacteroidales bacterium
TATGATTGCTAATTTCTCAAACACATAACCCAAACAAGGAATTTCCGAAAAAAATTATTACTAGCTTTACCATTGGATAAACGCTAATGTAAATGAAAAATACAACTTCTAAAACCGGAAAAAGCCACATCTCTATTTTCCCCCCCGTTCTTCTTCTTTTTTTTGTGTTATCGTGTAGTTTCCTGGCTTTTACACCTGATAAAACAGCGTTTCATAAGGTTTCAAATTCAACAGAGGAACAGCGCATCGACAGCATTATTGGAGCAATGACATTAGAAGAGAAAGTTGCCATGCTTTGTGGAAACACCATGTTCACATCACCGGGAATTGAACGATTAGGCGTACCTGAATTACATTATACCGATGGTCCCTTTGGAGTTAGAGAAGAAGTAAGCAAAAGTTCATTTTTTGCGTTGGGTTGGAAAATCGACTCGGCTACCTTTTTCCCCACAGGCTCAGCATTAGCAGCCACATGGAACCCCGATTTAGCCTATAAATATGGAACTGCGATAGGAGAAGAAGCCAAAACCCGGAAAAAAGATATTTTATTAGGCCCCGCAGTCAATATCACAAGAACACCCTTAAACGGTAGAACTTTCGAGTATTTTAGCGAAGACCCTTTATTGAATGCAAAGTTAACGGTTGGGTATATCAAAGGGGTGCAGCAAAGCGGAGTAGCAGCTTGTGTAAAGCACTTTGCAGCAAACAACCAGGAAACCAACAGGGGGAAGATTGACGTAAAAATGGATGAACGAACTTTACGTGAAATTTACCTTCCGGCTTTTAAAGCAGCTGTTCAGGAAGCCCATGTTTACACCGTTATGGCTGCATATAATAAATTCCGCGGTGACTATTGTGCCGAAAACGATTATCTGCTAAATAAAATTTTAAAAGGCGAATGGGGATTTAAAGGGTTTGTGATGTCGGACTGGAGCGGAACCCATAGTACGGTAAACGCCGCACTTTATGGACTGGACGTAGAGATGGGAACAAAAAAATATTTTACCAACAACAACTTATTGGAAGCCGTAAAAAAAGGAGAGATTCCGGCATCTGTTATCGACGAGAAAATAAAAAGGATTTTACGGGTCAATTTTTTCGCTCATCGAACCTCCGCTCCTGTCAACGACACCATTGTTTCTACAACTGCTCACGGTAAAATTGCTTATGAAATAGCTTCACAATCTATTATACTATTAAAGAACGGCGGTAATTTGTTGCCATTGAACTTAGAGAAAATTAAAAGTATTGCTGTAATTGGCGATAATGCAACCCATAAACATGCGCATGGCGGTTTTGGGGCTGGTGTGAAAGCCCGCTATGAAATTACGCCATTGGATGGTTTGAAAGCCAGGGTAGGCAATAAAGCAACCATACACTTTGCCCAGGGCTATATGCCTAAATATACTCCCAGACAGGGACGATATGGAAGAGATCCTGTGAATGTTGCTGACTCAGCCTTGATGAAAGAAGCAACAGACGCTGCCAAAAATTCGGATATCGCCATTATTTTTGCCGGTGACAATCACGATGTGGAAACCGAGGCCCGCGATCGGAAAGATTTAACACTACCATTTGGTCAGGATGATTTAATTAAAGCTGTTTCGGCTGTTAACAAGAATACTATCGTCGTGATTGTGGCTGGTGCTCCTGTCGATCTTTCCACTGCCACCACTACTTGTCCTGCTATTGTCTGGTCGTGGTTCAATGGCTCTGAAGGAGGAAACGCACTAGCCGATATTTTGCTGGGGAACATAAATCCTTCCGGAAGACTACCTTTCACAATCCCCGTAAAACTGGAAGATTCCCCTGCGCACGCTCTGAATGCATTTCCCGGAGACAGCTCCGTAACCTATTCCGAAGGAATTTTAGTGGGATACCGTTGGTTCGATACCAAAAACATCAAACCCTTATATAATTTCGGATATGGTCTTTCGTACACCTCTTTTCATTATTCAGGCTTAGCTTCGGATAAGACCGAATACGGAATCGCTGATACTATGTTGGTTACCGCGAAGATCAAAAATACCGGAAGACGCAACGGATTGGAAACCGTACAATTATATGTGAGTAAACCCAATTCAGGCATAATGCGTCCGACAAAGGAACTGCGGGCTTTTAAAAAGGTTGCTATTGAGTCAGGTAAAGAAAACATTGTGAAATTGTTATTACCGGTAAGAAATTTGGCCTATTTCGATGAAAAGCAAATGAGCTGGATTATTGAACCAGGGGTGTATACCTTAAAGGTTGGCTCTTCTTCGCAGGATATTAAAGGTTTTGTAACGGTAAACGTGAAGTATTGACTTAAGACGCAAGATAACAATCTTTTAAACCCTTAATCACCCAACTGTATCAGATCGGTTGGTAAATTTCGGTTGAGTACCACTATTTGGGTCTTGCCATCCAATACAACACCTTTCTGGTTAATTGTCTGATGCAGGGTTTGGAGCGCTTTTTCAGGGGAATTGTTGTTTTTACTGAGATGGGCCAGGCAAATATGACTTAGGTCGTCATGGATTACCTCGGCAAGAAAGGCGGAGGTTTGGAGATTTCCTAAATGCCCATTGTCTGACTGGATGCGGGCTTTTAAAAAATAAGGATAACTGCCATCGAGTAACATTTGTTCATCATAATTCGATTCGATAATCAATAAGTTAGCTGCTTTTATATAAGGTGCCACGGTTTCACAAATATAGCCCAGATCAGTAACAATGGTTATTTTTTTATCCCCGCAACAAATATGATATCCTACGGTTTCGGGAGCATCGTGATGCACCGGGAATGCTTCAATATCAAAACCTGCCAGATGAAATTTTTGCTGCAACGGAATGTTACGGATACAATCGCTCGTTATGCTCACCTGATTTGGTGGAGAAAGAATGCTTTCCCAAATATTTTCGGTGGTGAATATAGGGGTGCTGTTTTTGCGGGTAAGTACTTCCAAACCTTTGATGTGATCCCAGTGATTGTGCGTTATCAGAACACCCATAATGGTTTCCATTGAAATGTCCATTTGCTTTAGAAACTTTCGGATGGCACCGGCACTGATTCCTGCGTCAACTAAAATGCCATGGAATTCGTTGCAGAGATAATAACAATTTCCACTACTACCGCTACTAAGACTGCAAAAATTCAGTTTCATTTCGTATTTTTCGGTTGGACCAAAGGTAAATGAAAATCCGAAAAAAGGGTTCGTTTGCGCTCCCGCGGATATCGCACCACCACCATACTATTCAATCCATATCCGCTTCATTATAAAATTTTTACTTATAACAATTTTATTTACCTAAATTTATTTAGTTTTAAGCGCATTAAAATAAACCACCATCATATGACTTATCTAATTAAAAGAAAAGTAATTATAACTGTCGCACCCGTCTGCCACATTGGTAAACAGATACCATCAGAAAGCAGAAATCCGCTATCGCCCAAAGAGATCGCAGACGACGTGATTAACTGCGCCAAAGCCGGTGCCAGCATGGTTCATCTGCATGTAAGAGACGAAGCGGGCGAACAAACATTTGATTTGAATGTATTTAAAAAAACACTGGACAACATTTCTGCAAAATCCGATGTCGTTATTCAGGGATCTACCGGTGGACTGGCAAATCTTACACTTGCAGAACGCTGTGTGTGTTTGGATGATCCCAGGGTAGAGGTTGCTTCGTTGAATATGGGTTCTGTAAATTTTGGAGAAACTGTCTATATCAATACCTTACCGGATATAAGATTTTGGTCGAATAAAATGAAAGAAAGAAAGGTATTACCTGAAATGGAACTGTTCGATCTGAGTATGGTGGAGACATGCACCAAGTTGGCAAATGAAGGTATTTTAGAAAGACCAATGCACTACAATTTTTGCCTGGGGCAAGGTGGTGCCAGCGCATTATCCGCAACTCCCCAAAATTTAGGCTATATGAAATCATTAATTGAACCAAGGTCACACTGGGGATTAAATCATGACAGCATGCCTGATTTATCGATGCTTGCTTGTGCTTTTTCGATGGGAGCAAGTGTTGTGCGTGTTGGATTTGAAGATAGTTTCTATTATGAGGCCGGTAAAACTGCCAAAACAAATGCTGTTCTCGTAGAAAAACTTGCAAGCTTAATAGTAAGCATGGGCCTGGAAATAGCTAATCCGAAAGAAGCCAGGGAAATGCTGGGAATCGCAAAACTCAGACCGTAATGCACCGCTCTTATTCAAAAACACTGGAAGAATATCCTTTGTTGGAAAACAAAGACTTGCGCAAAGAAATTACTTCATTATTAACAACCGGTAAATTCAAAATTGTAATTCTGGATGATGATCCCACGGGTATTCAAACGGTTCATGACTGTCTGTTAATTACAAAATGGACCGAAGAAAACCTGACGTTAGCCTTGAATGACAGCGTGCCTTTCTTTTATGTGCTAACAAACTCCCGTTCTTTAAATGCTCAAGATGCTAAAAAGATCAATGAGGAAATAGTTCATTTGGTGATTCATATCAACAGGATTTATCATTATAGATTAATTTTCATTAGTCGCAGCGATTCAACACTACGGGGACATTTTCCAACAGAACCGGATACCATCTGTTCTACCATTAAACAAAATGGACTAACCCTTAATCTTCCTGTTTTTTTTGTACCTGCTTTTCTCGAAGCCGGAAGATATACAATCGCCAACATACATTACCTGCAACACAACGACAGTCTGATTCCTGTGGCAGAAACTGAGTTCGCTCAAGACAATGCCTTTGGTTACACCAATTCTCTTTTACCGGAATATATCATCGAGAAATCAGCACAAACAATCAGTGAAGACTGCATCGGAAGCTTGTCTATTCAAGAACTAAGAAATAATTCGTTAGACACCATTATTGAAAAAATAAATAATTGCAAAAACCTGCATTATGTAATCATCAATGCGATCGATTATGAGGAATTGCAAAAATTCTCAATCGCCATACTTACGGTTCTAAAAAATCATAGTTCCTGTTTGGTGTTAAGAACGTCCTCATCGCTTCCGAAAGCTTTAAGTGGTATAGATGATAAATCATTATTAACCAAAAAAGAAATTATTACAAGGAGCGGAACGGGGATATTCATTGTAGGTTCTCATGTAAAGAAAACAACTTTGCAATTGGAAAAGCTTTTATCAAATAAGAAAGTGAGCGGGGTTGAACTAAACATTCATGACATTTTAAATGATCCGGGTAAATTGAAGGAACAAACCAAAAAAGTTATCAAAGAATTAGTAATGAAGGGCATTACGCCGGTTATTTTTACCTCCAGGGATGAAATGAGATTCGAAAAAATAAAAGAGGCGCTAAGACCAATGTCGCTCCCTTAATAAA
>CAYZNC010000303.1:5348-8253 GCA_964478555.1 uncultured Bacteroidales bacterium
TGGCAGGAAAGAAAATTTCAGCATTTATGGTAAATATTGTAAGGGAGCTTCCTTTTGTCCCAACCTATATAGTAGCAAAGGGAGGCATCACCTCAAACGATATACTTACAGATGGATTACATGTTGAAAGTGCAAGGGTAATGGGCCAGATATTAACGGGTGTACCTGCCATCGTTACTGGCAACGACAACAAGTATCCGATGCTACCCTACATCATTTTTCCGGGAAATGTGGGAGACGAAGATTCATTGCTTAGTGTTTTTGAAAAATTAAGTTAAATTGTTTTTGGCAGAACCTGAAAATAGACGCATCTTCCAGACTCTTTCGTGGTTAAAATAAGAAACCTGCCAGGATTGCTATAACCTGGCAGGTGTAAATCTATCGAATCAACTTAACATTCTTCCTATATTTAAAATCAATAAATTATTTTGTCAGAACCATTTGTTTTGTATCAATTTCTTTTCCATCTACTATTAAACTATACAGATACATTCCAGATTGTAATTCATAACTGTTAATCGTAAGAGTGCCATTACCACGGTCTGCAATGTTGATAGTCTTTTCCAAAGAACCTTTCATATTGAAAATGAATATTGATGCCTTACTTGCGTTTACTGGAATGAAATATTTGATTTCTGTGGTTTGGTTAAAAGGATTAGGAAAGTTTTGATACAGGATTGTTTGATCACATTGTGTTTCGGGCTCGTTTGTATCGGCACTCTTTTTTGTTGGGTCGCACTGACTTAAATCCTGATCAACTAACGTTGCGTGATGTGTTTTAATGAGAGTACCATTAATGTATACGCTACAGGTTATATCATAAGAATTCCCTGGTAAAATCGGGAAATTGCCTATGGTACCATAACCTACATGCTCTCCTCTTGCTGACCAGGAATAGACGACTCCAGAGTATGGGCAGGCAGGATATACCCATACACTTGAAGTTGTAGCTGCGCATGGCGTCAATTCGCCAGTTATTTCAAAATCATAACCACCCCCAAGATCACTTATGGTTGATGTCGTAAAATTACTTCCGTCTACCTTACCGATTGGCGCAACTTTCAGGGTGAGATCTGTATTATTACCTGTTTGAAAGCCCGGTAGCAGGTCAATTTCATAGGTTGATTTCATAAAAACTGTAGAAGAGCCGTTATTTGGATCAGGCATTATTTTGGATGCCAAAAATATGGGTGCATCCCGGTAAACAGTCCCACTCTTGTTTATGTCATTATTTGTGTCGAGAATATGACCGTATTCGTAGCTTGTTTGTATATAATCAGGACCTGGGTTTATAAGCCAAAACATATTGTATAGTAACATAAAATCCAAACCATTAAATTCTCCATGACTGGTACTGGTACCATTTTTTTTTAGTGGCCTACAAAATCTATTAGTTCCCCTCCATTCTGGTACTCCTGATAAATCTCTTGAGCTCACATTTGTAGGAGTTGGATAATACATAGGTCCCTGGAAGGGTGCACTTTTTATGTAAGACAACAGTTTGGTTTTTAAATTATCGGTTACAGCAGGGCTATAAATGCAATGGTAGAGAAGTGCAAATAAATCCATATCATATTTAGAACTCTGGTCATCTATGCTGCCCCCTATGTTTGAAGCCCATGCAGTTTGTCCAACAGCTGCGTAACATATCGCTAAGGCAATGGCAAAGTCATTTTTTATTTCCCATAAATGAGAAAAATCCCCTGCTCCATTTATTCCGAATATGTCATCTGGATAAGCCTTAAACAATTGTTCTATATGAGCATTATCAACACAAGTCCAATTGCAAAAAGCATCTACATATTTTGAGTCACCTGTGATATGTGTGGCTGACCAGGCAAATGGGAAAGCACAGCCCGACCTAAGTCCATCCCATTTATCATAACCAACGCCGGTATCAAGTTTACCATACCAATCATTCTTAAGGAAGAGGTCGGCAATAGCCCGTGTATACGTTTGTGCAAGATCCGCAACAAGGTCTGTACCATTATAATTTTTTAATGCAGGGACATCATTCAGACATCGTTTAACCAAAGCAAAACCCATAAAGAGGTAGGCCATTTGATCCTGAGACATGTAAACATTATTTCCCCATGGATACCCCAGAAAGTGAGTGTTGCTTTGACCTTTTTCTAAATCAGAGTTCCATGTTTGGTTTGTTTTTAATTTTGCTGCAAATGCTTTGTTATCAAAAAGGCTTATATCCACATCATCTCTTATAAACGATCCATTTAAAGGATTGTCTCTGGTGAAATTGCTAAAAGGATAGGCAATAGCTGCGCATGTTTTATCTAATCTTTCATAGGCTTTCAAAGCACAATACAGTTCATATTGAGTGCTCGACCAATCTTGACCGTTGTCATACAAAAGGCGTAATTCCGTGGCCAATACTCCAATGTAAAATCCCAAAGATGATGTTGCATCGCCCCAATTATAATGACCATCGGTGTCATATCGATTTCCTGCAGGTAAGCTCAACCCGCAACCACCATATTTACGATTGACTTCATCCTTCGAAAATGTTGGTATAATAGGGTCTTCAACTCCCATGACCAAAAAATCGGAAATAAGCTTTTGCCTGTAATGCCAGTACTTAAAATGATCCGTACTGTTAACTTGGCTGTACAAAAACTGTGGAACAGTACATAATATTAAGCAAAATAAAATTTTTTGTAACAAGGTTCGAACATTTAGATGCCTTATTAGATATATGTATAATTGATAAAATCGTAAGTTTTTCATAAGCTAAGGATTTGTGATAATTAAAAATTACTTCATTTTCTGATTAATCAGCTCTTCCAATCTTTCGATTTTCCGTATATAAATCAGAATTTTTCTTGTTCTGATCTTCAAGCTTTTTATCCTGTCTCATGGGTTATTTATTTTTTGAATTTATCTCAGTTTC
>CAYZNC010000304.1:0-8160 GCA_964478555.1 uncultured Bacteroidales bacterium
GAAATGGACTGTTACCCGGGATGTACATGGTAAAAGTGGTTTCTCAGCACAATACCAATTCTTATAAGATTATTAAGCAATAACAGATTTAATTTCTTTTCTGAAGAGAGCAAACTAGTACAGAAAAGTCATTCAACAGTAATTGTCAATCTGGTTAAGCAACATTTATAACTAATTGCATTTTTTACACCACGATTATTAACTTAATTAAACCTTAAAAAATGAAAACAAAAATTAGATTTTTACTCCTTCCTCTTTTTTTGAGCATGTATGTGTTCATTAATTCATCAGCTCAAACGCCTTATGTATACACTGTTGAGAACACCGGTACCGGCTTCGCGGCACCACCTTTACCAGTTTTCGCCAATTGCCCGTCCGTTCCACTTTTGCCCGACCCTTATAAGTGGGCTGATGGAAGCGGCTACATTTCTGGTATCAGCGACTGGAGCCATAAGCGCGCTGAATTCAAAGCTCAGATCGAAAATTATGAGATCGGGACCAAACCGGCTGTTGATCCATCGCAAATTACTGCCACCTACACTAGTGGCTCACTTAAGGTGACTGTAACTGCGAATGGCCAATCGATGACGCTGACTTGCGCGGTTTCCATTCCATCAGGAGCAACTGCTCCCTATCCGGTATGTATTGGTATGAATAGTTCCTATGGTTCTGTTACTTCTGGTGACTTTACCAGCCGAGGTATTGTGGGAATCACATTTAGCCATGATCAGGTTACAACTTACAACAGCCCGGCTAATACAGATCCTTTCTTCAAGCTTTACCCGACCCAAAATATCGATAATACGGGTCAATACGCAGCATGGGCCTGGGGAGTAAGCCGCATTATTGATGGTTTGGTAAAGGTCAAAGCGGCTGGGTCTTTCAATGTAGATTTAAGTCACATTTGTGTAACTGGTTGCTCATATGCCGGTAAAATGGCATTATTTTCAGGTGCGTTTGATGAGCGTGTTGCGCTTACCATTGCCCAGGAATCAGGTGGGGGTGGCGCAACATCATGGCGTTACTCGGCTACCGAAGCATCGGGTACTGTGGAAGGTTTGGCTCAAACCGATAGTAAATGGTTTAAAAACAGTATGTTTGATTTTGGTGGAGCCAATGTTTCGAAAATACCTACCGACCATCATATGTTAATAGCCATGTGTGCGCCCCGTGCATGTTATTGTACCGGAAACACAGATTATACGTGGCTGTCAAATCCATCATGCTATGTGGCTACCAGGGCTGCTGCGAAAATTTATAGTGATCTTGGCATAGCCGACAGATTTGGCTTTAACATTGACGGAGGACATACCCACTGCGCATTTCCGTCCGACCAGGAAGCAGATGCAACTTACTTTTTGGATAAGTTTATTAAAGGTAATACAAGCCTGAGTAAAACTATTGCAACTTTTCCCAGCAGTTACTCTTCTGTAGACTATGCTCATTGGTGTAGTGCATGGGGAAGTATTGCACCTGCATCTAAAGTAACTGGTGTTTCAGTAAGTCCAACAACATTAACAATCATTGCTGGTGCAACTTCGCAATTAACGGCCAGTATACTTCCTTCAAGTGCAAGCAATAAAAACGTTACCTGGAGCTCAAGCAACACAGCTGCTGCAACTGTTAGCTCAACAGGTTTAGTTACCGCTGTGGCAAACGGAACCGCAACTATTACAGTTACTACTGCAGATGGTGGTTTTACGGCTACATCAGCAGTTACCGTTTCTCCGAGCAGTAACGTCATCAACATCAACGCTGGTGGTTCGGCAACCGGAAGCTTCTCTGCCGACCAATACTACTCGGCTGGTACTGCTTATACTAACACTGCTACCATTGACATGTCGCAGATAACCAGCAACCAACCGCCGGCAGCGATCTTCAATTCTGAGCGCTACGGAGCAATGAGCTACACAATCCCCAACCGCACAGCTGGGAGCACGCAGACAGTGACGCTATATTTTGCGGAGACCTACCTGACCGCATCCGGACAGCGCATATTTAACGTGTCCATCAACGGAACTTCAGTGTTGAGCAACTTCGACATCTATGCGTCAGCAGGCGGCCAGAATAAAGCGATTGCCAAGACGTTTAGCACCATAGCCAATAGCAGTGGACAGGTGGTTATCCAGTTCAGCACCGTAACCGAGAATCCTAAGATCAACGGTATCAGCGTAGCAGACGGAAACGTTTCTATTGTACCAGTTACTGGTGTTTCAGTGAGTCAACCAACTGTATCTATTATTACAGGTGCAACTTTGCAATTAACAGCAACTGTAGCTCCTTCAAACGCAACCAACAAGAACGTTACCTGGAGCTCAAGCAATACAGCAATTGCAACAGTTAGCTCAACCGGTTTGGTTACGGGTGTGGCAGCAGGAAATGCAACTATTACAGTTACCACAGCAGACGGTGCTTTTACAGCCACATCAGCAGTTACCGTTTCTCAAAGCAATAATGTCCTCAACATCAACGCTGGTGGCTCGGCAACAGGGAGCTTCTCCGCCGATCAGTATTACTCGGCTGGTACCACTTATACCAACACTGCTACCATCGACATGTCTCAGATAACTACCAATGTGCCTCCGGTGGCGATCTTCAATTCGGAACGCTATGGAGCAATGAGCTACACAATTCCAAACCGCACTGCAGGAAGTACGCAGACTGTAACGCTCTACTTCGCGGAGACCTACCTGACCGCTTCCGGACAGCGCATATTCAATGTGACCATCAACGGCACTTCAGTGTTGAGTAACTTCGACATCTATGCGTCCGCAGGAGGTCAGAATAAGGCTATCGCCAAGTCGTTCAGCACTACGGCTAACAGTAGTGGACAAGTGGTTATCCAGTTCAACACCGTAACCGAGAACCCGAAGGTTAACGGCATCAGCGTGGCTGAAGGTACCGCCAAATCCGCACCTGTTGGTGATGAGAATATAGGTATCAAAAAAGCTATTTACGTTTACCCGAACCCTGTAAACGATAAACTTAACGTAGTACTTTCAGGTTCAGGTTCAACAATAAGTTTGTATAATAATGCTGGTCAGCAGTTAATAAATATGAATACGGAAGAAACCAATATTATCATTGACATGGCTAAATATTCGACTGGTATTTATTTCCTGAAGATCACCAACTCAGATCGAACTAGTACAGAAAAGATAATTAAACAATAATTACCAATCTGAAACCAGTTGAATCTGTAAAAGAGGCCGACTTAAGTCCAGAACGGCTTTTTTAAAAAAATTAACATACGAATAATCAAATATCTACAATTTATGAGACGAATTTGCATGAATCTGAGACAAAATTGCAAGGTATACTTAAGGGGAAAACATAACTTTACTTAATGTTTTTCTAACTAATTTTTAATTACTAACTTAAATACATTATTAATTATGAAAAAAGTCTTAAATTTTTCAGCAGTAATTCTGCTATTGTTAGTCGGTTGTTCCAAGGAAAATCTAGCCCCTGAGAACAATACAATTCCTGGGCATAATTATGGTCAGTTAAAAAGCACAGGCACTGATCACGGCTATTGGTGGCAGTGTTATGTAAGTAGCGGGTCAGGGAGTATATCCTTTCCATCGGCAGGTACATACGCTGGTAATTTCGCTGTTAGCTGGTCAAATATTGGTGATATCGTTGCCGGTAAAGGCTGGAATCCAGGGAGTAACAGGACTATAAACTACAATTGCGGCGCGCTTAGCGGAACATATAAAAATTTCGGTGTTTATGGATGGACGACAAGTCCACTAATCGAATATTATGTTTGTGAGAAGGGTTCAGTAGCAAGTGGTTCGATAATAAGCTCTATCAGCAGTGATGGCCATGCTTACAACTTTTATAAACATCAGCAAGTAAGCCAACCATCGATTCAAGGCACTGCAACTTTTTGGCAGTACTTAGATAACTGGGGTGGAACATCAACCGGGTCAAGCCATGCAGTTACCATGGGTAACCACATTAACAATTGGAAAAGTAAGGGTGGTGCAGGCTTTGGTAGTTTCAACCTTCAGATAATAGCAGTAGAAGATTGGGGCGGTGGAAGTGGATACTGTAACGCAACGGTTTGGTAACAGGTCACTTGCAAATCATTTAATATGGCTAAGGTCGGTGGTTTCAAAGCCACCGGCCTTATTTATTTCGAAAAACAATTTAATTTTATATATTAGGGTCTAAAATTTTTCTATCAATTCAAATTAATAACATTTCAATGCGGAAACTATTAATTTTAATGGCAATACTGGTTGTTGTCAGTTCTTGTTCGCAAAATGAGCGTGACAACTTGGTTTTAGTCAATGGCGGGACTTTTATCAACACAAAATCGAATTACTTTGGAAAAAATATAACAATCCCCAGCTTTTATATCGGCAAATATGAAGTAACTCAAAAGGAGTGGATTGAGGTAATGGGAAGTAATCCTTCTCAATTCAAAAGCGACAATTTGCCGGTGGAAACAGTAACCTGGTATGACTGTGTTGAGTACTGTAATATTAGAAGTACAAAAGAGGGCTTTAAACCGTATTACAATATAGATAAGATTAACAAGGATCCGAATAATACAAACGATATCGATAGCATAAAATGGACAGTAACAATCAATGCGGAAGCTAATGGTTACCGATTGCCGACAGATCCTGAGTGGGAATATGCTGCAGGTGGAGGTCAGATGAGCAAAAGCTACACATACAGCGGAAGCAATGATATAGACACAGTAGCATGGTATTGGAAAAACTCCGGAGAAAAATACTTATCAGGAGAATGGCTCTGGCCAATGATAAAAAACAACCATTGTAAAACAAAACCTATCGGTGGCAAGGAACCCAACGAGTTAGGGATTTATGACATGTCAGGTAATGTAAGGGAGTGGTGCTGGGATTGGCACGAGAGTAGTGGGGTTGAAGACCCTCAGGCACGGGTCTGGAAAGGTGGTGGTTGGATCGGCGGCGACTTCTGCTGCGCATCGTCTTTCCGGGGTAGTTTTCAAGCGAATGGCAAGGGTCCCGATCAGGGCTTACGCGTGTGTCGCAACAAGTAAACCGCCCAGACGATTACCAAAAATAAAACGGATGGAATAACGGAGATAACTTTAGAAGGTTATTTTAGATTCCATAACCATAATCACTTATTTGTTTAACCCCCGTTGAACTTTGTTATGATATAGGGGTTTATTAATAAACAAAATTATGTTGTCATGAAACCATATATCGTCAATGCAATAAATGCTTCTATCTTAATCATAGTTGGCCTTTTGGGGTACTTTGGCTCAGAAACACCCTCGGTAACCGCTTTAATACCTGTTTTTGCAGGGGTTATTCTTTTGCTAATGTTTAAGGGTATGAAAGATGAAAACAAAGTTATTGCCCATATCGTGGTAACCCTCACTTTATTGGTTTTTATAGCACTATTTAAACCACTTGCAGGTTCTATTGCCAGAAATAATACGGGAGCCATCATACGTGTGCTGATTATGATCTTAACCAACTTAATAGCACTGGTCATTTACATAAAGAGCTTTATGGATGTCAGGAAAAACAGAAAAGTTCGTTAAGTATAGTATTTGATAGGTTCGGCAATAAAAGTGATTATTCTGTACCTGTATAATTATAAGCAACGGACAAAAATCCAATAAACAAAGACAAATCTCCATATCCCTTTTGTAAAGTAAAAATATCTTTGGTAATCTTATTTCAATAGGTTATTGGGCTATTTCATGACTATTTATTTGTTGAAATTTCTTTTTTATTTTATTAACTAACTTTAAAACAATTGAATTATGAGAAAAAATTTATTTTTAGCAAGCGCCTGTATAGTACTTATTGCCCTAGGCTGCAGTAAAGAACAAGAAACTATACAACCTCAAAATTATTTGAAAAGTGGTTCCGTTTACCTTACTTTTGATGATGGACCAACCGGCAACTCAACCACGCTGGTAAGTAAACTAAAAACCGCAGGCGTTACGGCCACTTTCTTCATCTGGGGTAACAGGATCAGCGGCAACTTGACGGGTTTCAATGCCATTAAAAGTGCTGGCTACAGCATCCAGAACCATAGCTACACGCACTCGCATATGACCAGCTGGAGCTACGCTCAGGTATATAACGACTTAAACCAATGTCAGACAGCTATCAAAAACCAAGGGTGCCCTGCGCCTAAGAAGCTTCGTCTTCCCTATCTCGAGAATAATGCCACCATCACGTCTGCAGCTTCAGCACTCGGCCTGGCGATCGTCCAACCAACCGTTGACTCTAAGGACTGGAATGGCGCCAGCACATCGGCAATCATTTCTGCTGTCAGCAATTTGCAGAGCGGCGGAAACCCCTTAATGCACGATGGGTACACAACTACCGACAACGCTATTTCCCAGATCGTTACGAACCTCAAGAATAAAGGGTTCTCTTTCGCCAAATATTAAAAGTCGGAATAATTATTTCAGAATAAACACCGCAAAGACGCCAAGTCGCTAAGAAAATAAAACTTTGTGCCTTCGTGCCTTTGCGGTTAAAAAATTTTCTTATTGACACACAAAGTTTTCATATTCACAGCAGCATTATCATTTTTTGCCGGCAGCTGCAGAACACATCATAACAATAAACCTGTAATGAATAAAACTACTCCGGACAGCATAATTCTTGAGGTTTGTGATTCAATTACAAAACAATGGTCAGTCGGTAGTAAACAAGCGTATATTAAAAATATCATTTCAAAAGATTCAATAAGGAACGATTTCTATTGGGATCCGGAATCCAACAAATGGATAAATTACCAAAAAGTCGAATTTGTTTATGACAACAAAAGCAACGAAATATCTCAGACATATTATTCTTTTGATAACCCTACCAATCAATGGGTATTATCCAGTAAATCAGAGGATACCTACAACAATAAAGGAAATAAAGTATGGGATACTTACTATATTTGGCAGACTTCCTCCAGCAAATGGGTTGCATCTGTAAAGACCGAATTCTTATATGACCATAATGGAAATAATACGCTGGAAACCTTGTACATTTGGGGAGCAAATTTTAATAAGTGGATAGTCTCATGTAAAGTTGAAAATAATTATAATGCAACCGGAAATAAAATATTGAGAGTTGATTATAAATTTATGCAAAAATCTCATGATCAGAGCAATCACCCCTCTCACTGGGCTGGGAGTGAGGCGGATTGTAAGTCAGGGTTATGGGAATTTATATGTAAATACGAATATACTTATAATGAGGACAATAGTCTCAAATCTGAAAAATACTATTTTTGGAACCCAGGCATTTGGGAAAATCATTCGAAAAGTGAATATGATTACAATCATCAATTAATTTCACATTACTACCACCATCAATGGCTATATAGTATTAATAACTGGTTCTTAGATAATAGGAGTACGTATTATTATAAAAAAACAAGATAGATTTTATGTGTTAACCTTTACCATAAATACGGAATAAGCCTATACCGGGTTTTAAAAGTATATTCGGAGAAACCTTCCAGTTCTTTTTTTAAAGTCTTATCCTCTAAATAGGTTCTTGTTAACAAAAAAATGATTAAGATACTTACGGGTATTATACTCCATAACGAACCAAATAATAAAGGAAAACCTATTGTCTGTATCACTGAACCCATATAAGCAGGATGTCTTACAACTTTATACAGACCGGACTCACAAACGGTATGTCCTCTGTCTGTCTGAATCCGTACTGTACTTGAAAAAAACTTATTTTGTTTTTGTGCAATAAGAAAAAGAAGTTGACCTAAAATTGTGAGTATTGCACCAATCGCATATATGCCCCAATGAAAATCCGGAGACCAATGAAAACGGCCTGAATCAAGCCCAGCTATAATATACATGCTAATAGTAGCCAAAAATGATAACCCTAAAATCAGTTTATCCCATTTTTTGACACCTTCTCCGGGCTTTGAGCGTTCATTCATTAAATCAGAATCCAAACGTAGCGCTGTATAATGTAATACAAACATAAAAAGCCCGATAAATACATACACCAAACCTTGCCAATAAATGAACCGGCCAGCACTAATAAAAATGACTGCAAAAAACAGTAAAGTGCCAAATGCTTGTTTTATAAAAAGACTTGCATTCATATCTTAAGATTTTAAAATTCAATACATCTTCAATAGGAACGATGATTAATATTTCGGCACATG
>CAYZNC010000305.1:0-8133 GCA_964478555.1 uncultured Bacteroidales bacterium
TGTGTTTTGGTTCTGTAATTTAATCTCAATCCATCGTGGTGTTCGATCAGTTTCTTAAAAGCTTTCTCTAAATTATCAATTTCTACTACTTGTTTAAATACTAATAAAACAGATTGATTGTAATAATTAGGATTGAAAAATTTTTGATTGAAAAACCAATTTTCAATAGGTGTTAAACCTTTCTCACCTTCTATCAATTCCTGGTTATACTGATTCTTCTTATCTGTAATTTTTGCGTGAAGTTCTATTTGCTCTATAGTCTGATATGTTAATATATCTTTAGCATTTACGGATATTCCTTTATCAAATAACCTAGATGCTATTTGTACTGCTTGAATAGAATCACCCCCTAATTCGTAAAAATTAGTATTTATACTAATTTCATTATAATTCAAAACATCTTGCCAAATGTTAATAAATAATGCTTCTAATTCATTTCTGGGGCCAATAAGCGTCTCTTTTTGTAAGTCTTTTTCAGGTTCCGGTAGCGCTTTATAATTTACTTTCCCATGTTTGGATAAGGGCATTTTATCTAATTGGATAAAATAAGAGGGAATCATGTAGAGTGGCATTAAGCCGGAAAGAAAATTTCTTAATCCTGATATTTCAAGCTTTTTCGATTTATTAATACTTACATAGTACGCGCATAAATATTTTTCTCCCTTCGTATCCTGTTTGTCGATGACAAGTGCTTGTGTTATTTGTTCGTGTTTAATCAAATGTGCTTCTATTTCACTCAATTCGATCCGATGTCCTTTTATTTTGACTTGATGATCCGCTCGCCCAATAAATTCAATATTTCCATCAGGCAATCTTTTTGCAAGGTCCCCTGTTTTGTACATTTTTGAACCGATAACAAATGGATTGATCAGGAATCGTTGCTCCGTCAATACAGGTTTAAATAAATAACCTTGGGCCAGACAATCACCTGAAATATACATTTCTCCAGTGATTCCAGTGGCGACTGGCATTAAGTTATTATCCAACAAATATATACTTAAATTCGCGATGGGAACGCCAATGGATACTGATGTACTTGTGTCATGAGGGTTATATTTGTAAATCATGCATCCAACGGTTGCTTCTGTTGGACCATATTCGTTATAGATTTCGATTCCCTCTCCAAACTTCTTATGTATTTCCTTTGCAAGATCGGTTTCTAGTTGCTCACCTCCAACGATGATACGTTTTAATTTGCAGCTTTTCCCTGAAGATTTAACTTTACTATCACGTAGTATTTTTAAGTGTGATGGCGTTAATTTAATGATCTCTACCTTATTATCCAGGATGACCTTTTCTATCAACAAATGTTCTTCATCCTCGTTATATACAAATATTGTATTTCCGGTGATCAAGGGTGTGAAAATAGAAGTAATGGTTAAATCAAAAGATGGGGAGGTGTACAATGGAAAGCCCACTTGTTCATTTTTCACATAAGTGTTAGCTGCCCAACCGCAATAGTTAACAAGCGATTGATGTTTGATCATAACACCTTTAGGATCTCCTGTAGTTCCAGAGGTATAAATAATATAAGCCAGGTTTTCCGGTGAAGCCAACTTTTCGTTGCTTATTATAGGATCAGTTGCAACAAGAGATATTTTATCAATGTTTATTATTTGTTCCACTGATAAATTTTGAAGCGATAAATGTCGTTTTTCTAAAGATGTACTATTAGCAATAATGAGTTTTGTTTGACTATCTTCTATCAAATATTTAATTCTTTCATGAGGCAAATCAGCATCTATAGGCAAATAACACCCTCCTGCTTTAAGTACAGCTAAAATGCTAATAATTAATTCCGAACTTTTGTCCATCATAATGCCCACAATCACATCAGGCAAAACTCCTTTTTCATTTAGCAGGCATGATAATTGATTGGCCTTTTCATTTAGTTGTTCGTATGTGAGCTGCTCCTCTTCATAAGTAACCGCGATTTTATTGGGAAAGAGTTTAACTTGTTTTTCAAATAATTCATGAATAGTTTTAAATTGCGGATATTCTTCTTTTGTATTATTGAACTCGTAAACAAATTGATGATATTCTTCTTTTGAAATCATTGAAATATCAAAAATCTTCCTTTCCGGACTTTCAATTATCTGATGAATAATATTTTCAAAATGGTGTGAGATTCTTAAAATAGTTTCTTTATTGAATAACTTAGTAGAATATTCCAAATAGTATTCGATAATTTCATCATTATCAAATATTTCTATGGATAAATCGTATTTAGATATACCCGGGTCAAAAGAGTATCTATTGATCTTAAAATCACTAGATTGAACCTTTGGCAACCCCATATTTTGAAATATGAACATGGTATCGAAAAGGTTATTTCGACTTATATCCCTTTGTTCAACTAAATTCTCTACTAATTTTTCAAAAAGATAATCTTGGTTATCAAAAGATTTTAAAGCTTTGTTTTTGACTTCCACTAAAAATTGAATAAATGACTTTTCTCCACTGACCTCATTTCTTATTGCAAGGTTATTAACAAACATCCCCAACAGCAATTGCAGCATGGGATGCTTTCTACCTGCTGATGGTACGCCTACAATAATATCTTCCTGACCAGTATACTTTGAAAGAAGGATATTATAAATTGCCAACATAAGCATGTATAAAGTTACATTATTGTCTGCAGCTAATGCTTTCAATTTTTTGGTAAGCTCTTGATTCATTTTAAATGCTAACTTCTCCCCTTCAAAACTTAAAATCAAAGGTCTTGAATAATCTGTAGGAAGGTTTAGGATAGGAGGGTCATCTTCCAATTCTTTCAGCCAATACTTCTCTTGTTCAATAGTCTTGGACGATTTGTTATACACCTTTTCCCATAAAACATAATCTTTGTACTGAATAGCAAGTGGCAATAGCCTTTCGCCTTCATACAATCTAAACAATTCATCAAGGAAATTATGAATAGACTGTCCGTCCGAAATAATGTGATGAAAATCGATAAATAAAATTTGCTTTTCTTCCTGAATTTTTAAGACTTCCGCTCTGAATAATGGGACTTGTGTTAAATCAAAGGGCACGACTCGCTTTTGCAGTTGTTCTCTGATATCTTTTTCATTAATTGTCGAACTTTTTAATTTAAATCCTGTCTCCTTGTCTATAATTTGATTTGGCTCTCCATTTGAAAAGGAAAATGAGGTCCTGAATATTTCGTGACGTCGAATAATTCTGGTAATCACTTCTTCCAATAACTTAAGATCAATTTTACCATCTATTTGAAATGCAACAGGAATATTATATGCAATGGATGATTTATCTATTTCCCACAAATAATATAAGCGACGTTGTGCGGATGATAAGGGATAGTGATCTCGCACATTGGCTTTTTCAATTGGATAGAAATCTCGTTTTAAATCTCGTTCAATTTTAAGTGTTATACCGCGAATAGTAGGGTCTTCAAACAGTGCTTGAAAGGATAATTCTACATGGAGTTCTTCAAAAATTTTCATGATGGCTTGACCTCCTTTTAAAGAATTACCTCCAATTTCAAAAAAATTATCGGTCACCCCAAAATTGCCATGTTCCAGAATTTGTTTCCAAATCGTAAAGATCTTTTCCTCAATGCCGTCTGCAGGAGGAACAATTTTTTTTTGCGGCTCCGAGGATGAAAGCAACTGATTGATCTCTTCTTCAATACCTTGATAAAAACCTTGTCTGTATTGTTCTATTAGTTTGAACCGTTGAACCTTTCCACTCGTAGTTTTGGGAATTTCACGAACAGGTATCACCCTTTCTACTTCAAATCCAAAATTGTGATTAATATGCTTTTTTAATGTTAACACAAGCGATAAAAAATTCTCTGGTTTAGCCTTATGTAAAACAAATGCAATTACCTCTTCTTGTTGCATTTTGTCATTAAAAAATGCTGAAACAATGATTTTACCAAGTTCTATACCTTCAATCTCCTAACAGGTCATCTCAATATCATGAGGGTAATAGTTTTGCCCATTTATGAAGATAATGTCTTTAGCTCTTCCTGTAATATATAGACAGCCTTTGTGCATAAACCCAAAATCACCTGTATCCAACCATCCGTCTTTAGAAATAATTTTTTCACTAGCAATGGGGTTGTTATAATATCCTCTTGTTACATTATCACCTTTGATTTGAATGCGACCAATGATATCATCATCGACCATATTGTTTAAATTGTCTGTTATACGTATATAACAGTTTTCCAATATTTCTCCAACATTTACAAATGACAAACCTTTTTTATCTTTTACCTCAGTGATATTGTCGCCACAATTTAACCTTGTCCTATCTATTTTTAAAGTTTGAATTTCACTTAAAGGTTTCGTGAATGTAACTGCAAGACTTGCCTCTGCCAATCCGTATACGGGAAAAATAACATATTTATGTAAACCATATTCAGCAAATTTATTGGTGAATTCTTCACAAAGGATAGCCGAAATGGGTTCAGCCCCATTGGCCAAAAGCCGTAAACATGAAAGGTCCAAATCGATTACAGATTTTTCGTCAAACCGGTTGATAACATAGCGATATCCAAAATTTGGAGAAGCAGTAAAGGTAACTTTATGCTCACTTATTTTTTGTAGCCATAACGAAGGTCTTCGAATGAAAAGTTCTGTTGGCATGATATAATGTTGCCAACCAGCGACAAACGGAGTTATATGAAAGCCTATCAATCCCATATCGTGTGTCAACGGCATCCATGTAAAGAAAATTTCACCTGATTTTGGTGATTTTAAGCTTTTTAAAATAGCATGCGAATTAGTCAATAAATTCTTATGGGTAAGAATAACTCCCTTAGGATCTCCTGTCGACCCAGAAGAAAACTGCACATAAGCAATATCATCTTCCTTTGGATAGTGTAATTTCCCTTGGCCAGTCTCATTAAAAATAACTTCCTCAAATAATATTTTATTATTGTTTAATGTTTCAAACTTATGCTGCAAACCCTTTGTACCGGCAAATATTGCAAGTTTTTCTAAATCCTGTTTTGAAATTATAAGATGAGGGTTGTTTAAAATTTCCCAAACGTTGAAAAGTTTCAAACGATGATCATCTGTCCGACCTATGGTTAATGGTATGGGTATAATACCGCCTAAAATACAAGCCCAAAATACTATAATATAGGTTTTTGAATTGTCAAGCTGAAGCACTAATTCGTCGCCAGGTTTAAGCCCTTTATTTTGAAGCAATAACAAAGTACTCAATGCATGTTCATATAAATGATGATATGACAAATAGAATTCCTTATCACTACCCTCAATAAATGTAATCCCAATATCTTCGGACCTGCGATTGATGAAAATATCAACCAGAGTTTTATATTCCATAAAAGATAAACTGTGTTTTCTAAATAAGTCGTTTATTGCCAGCAAAAAACCATGTGCAATTGAATGCAACATTTCAACTATCTTTCAAGATTGTTGCTTTTGCTATGTAACTTCTATTAGTTCTTGTTTCTAAATCCGTGTTTAAAATGATTGTGTTTCAATCTTTTCAATGCATTCTATTCTGCGGAGGTATTTTGCATCGATCTGAACTGAAATGGATTGTTTAATAGCGCTAATCTCAATAATTATTCTTTGTTTCCCATTCCTGCTAATCATTTTGCCTTTCATTCCCCGAAAAGGACCATCCGTCACCTCAATACTTCTTCCTTGTTGATATATAACTTCTGACTGTATTTCGCTATAATCTTTAATGTCCTTTACAAGTAAATGCAGATTCTCAATTTCCTTATCTGACACTCTTGCAAATTCATCCCTGAATTTGATAAACCTGTATACTTCAGGAATCGAGGTTACATGGTGCCGATAACCCACTGCAATATTTACAAAGATATACCCAGGGAAAAGTGGTAAAAGGACAATTTTTTTTGAAGTCTTATAAACTTTTAAATGCTTAGCTAAAGGAAGAAAGACTTCGATGCCCAATTCTTCAATCTTTTTTTGAGCTATTTTTTCAGATTTGTGCTTGATGAAGCAAACATGCCAAAATTGAGAATTTAACATAGTAGTTAGAGTTAGTTAATTGTTGGGAACAACGTGCCAAAATGAAATACCGTACCCTATACAAAGTATCGTAAATACTTGCCTATAATGATGATTTTGAGACTATTTCAATAATCAGAACATTGCTTTAAAACTGCTTTACATATAGCATCAGTTTTTATAAATTCCAGATTTATCTTTAAATAAAAAATCGTGTTCCATTAATGCAGGTATTAATTTTTGATAGTAAGCCATAGAATCATTATGCTCCAATTCCATCAAGGCATTCTGAGGTAAAAGAACATTATTTCTTTTTGAAGTTTTGTATATTTTCAAATATTTTGCAAAAGGCAGAAAGAATTCGATGCCTAAGTCATCAATCTTTTTCTGAACTATTTTTTCAGATTTGTGTTTTAGATCACAAGCATGCCAAAATTGAGAATTCAACATAGTAGTTTAAGTCAATTAATTGTTGAGGCAACCTTTACAAAGAGTATAGCGTACCCAATACTAAGAATGGTAAATACTTGTTATAATGATGATTCCAAGGCTACTACTGTAATAAGAACAATCATCCTAAAAATGCTTTACATATAAGACGCAAATTTTAAAACGTTTCAAAAAACAACAAACTTAATTTAAAAAGATAACTTAAAATTTCAATTCGCATTCAGAAATAGATTTCAAAAATAATTAAATTTTAATCTTAGACAAAAGATTTGAAACTTTTTATTTATCACGGGTAACAAAATGGAGACGTTCATTAGATACTTATTTTAAAAGGATTTGGAATAATTCAGTTAAACCATTATTGATAGAATCAGGTAATTTGTTAAAGTAAACCTCAGGAAAGTGTACAACGTACCCTATACAAAGTATTGTGCTTTAACTTTATAATGACGATTGACAGGTTATTCGACAATGTATAACTTTGTGTTTAAATTGTCCTTTTATATTAAACGCAAATTTTTAAAAATGTGACAAAAAAATCTCATATTTTTTTTCTAAAATAACGTAAGCTCCATAGGTTGAATTATATATTATCATTTTTTTTTCAATAGTTTTCTATTAAAAATCTTAATAATTATTATTCCAGAAATCTCTAAAATTACAATGATAAAAGACTGATACGCTCCACCTAAAAAATAAATCGGCAGGATAAATGTGCTATATGTGCGTTTACGGGGATGACGACCGATCGGTGGACAGTCTAGGCCTTGTTTCTTTCATAAGATCCTCTTTTAATTAAGTTGCTTTTAAAACTGGATGATATGTCCTTCCAATTGCAAATGTGTTGTTTAACTATATTTTATTCAGCGTTAGTATACCCTTAGTATACCCTTAGTATACCTATAGGTTACTATAATGGTATATTAAAAGTATATTAAATACTAAATAAATTTATATTATACTGGTTTTTAATATACTTTTTATGTGCTATATTTGCCTTTTTTTATACTTATTCAATATTGATTTTATGGCCAGAGTAGAACAGGGAAGTGCACTGGGGCAATTGACAGGTAAGATTGGCGGCATTGTGATTGTTAATCTGAACGGGAAAAAAATAGCAAGAAGCCTTCCACCCAAGGGTGTTAACAAAAAGCCCACCCCATTACAAAAAGTGCACAGGGCATCGTTTGCAGCACAATGTGCAATGGCAAAAAGTGTTAAACGGCAGATTATTGACAGGATATGGGTTCACACATCGTATAAAGGAGGAATGAATCCTTACAATGCATTTATTGTGGCAAATTCCCCCACATTTGCAAAATCGGATTATGTTGTTTTCCCGGAGCAAATGAAGATCAGCGTTGGCAGTCTATCACCGGTTCGCGGACTTACGATAAAACAGGAAGGTGAGAATTTAACCTTTACCTGGGAAAAAGGGAACACAGGTACTAATTCTTCCTTAAGGGACCGGTTAAACCTTGTCGTGCTATCGTCACAGCGCTCATTAAGTATAGTTGAAGTTAATGCGAGGCGCGAAAGCTGTTCCGCAACCATACCAATTCCGGACAAACAAGCAGAATTTACGGAAGGTTATGCGTTTTGGTCGTCAGAAGACGATCAACGTTTTTCGCCTTCAGTTTATTGGGTGTGCAGGTAACCCTTAATGTTGTAAGGATCCTTATTTTTGAACTATTTTTGCGGATTAAAA
>CAYZNC010000306.1:0-8093 GCA_964478555.1 uncultured Bacteroidales bacterium
TATCAAATTCCAAAGCACCGTGTTCATAACGCATCGCCTTCATCTTTTGTGCCAACCTGTCCTGGAGTTTTATGTTTTCAGCTAATCCTTCAACTGCCAATACTTCAGAAGGCATGGGGCCGGTTCCTTCAAGCCAGGCAGCCAAGCTATCATACTCGAGTTTTGCACGGTTGCATACGGTTGCGCAATAAATATCTGATTGCAGTGTGGTTCCATTATCACCAATTACCATTTCTACCACAATAGCACAGCGGTCGGCATCGAAGCGCAACGAAGTGAGGTCTGTGGATAATTTCTCCGGAAGCATGGGAAAGATCTGAGCAATCGTATAAATAGATGCAGTGTTCAGGCTGGCATGATTATCGATATTGGACTGCGCGCTTACCAATGCGTCCACATCCGCAATGGCAACCAGCAATCGTACCTTGTTTTCCGGCAATTGTTCGGCATATGATAATTGATCGAGATCGAGTGAATCAGCATTATCTATGGAACACCACAACAGATGGCGTAAATCTTTTGCTAGTGTTGGTTTATAGCATGCCGGAGTCGATATTTTCCCTAATTCAGCAAGCACAACCTCAGGGAAATCGGGAACCAATCCTCTTTCAATCATAGCCTTTCGTGCGATACGTTGTAAGGTGGTACGGTGAGGAGTATTATCCATAATATAGTTTTTTGCAAATTTCAATGTGCAAGATAAATATAAAAGCTATTGATGTGGTTTTGGGGTAAAGTTTTTTTGGAATAGGTGTGTGACAATGGTTTGGACCTGCCTGTGTGATCTTTTTCAGTCCCGCATTCAGTTATCGTAAGACTCACCCTGCCTTTTACGGCCTCACCCCCAGCCCCTCTTCAGGAGAGGGGTTGGGGGTGAGGCCGTAAAAGGCAGGGGTAAGGCTGATCATTCAGGTAGTCAGCCGTTTTAACCTTCACATCATAATAAAACGTTTAACCCAATCATTTAGTGGGTTTTTCTGAATATTTTCCGGTGAATCGTACTGTACCACCTTGCCTTCATTCATAATGGCTACGTTGGTACCTAGTGTGAAAGCTTCCTTCAAGTCATGGGTGACCATTACAAATGTAATTCCCAGTTTCAGATGCATTTCTTTTAATTCCTTTTGCAGATTTCGGCGGGTAATGTTATCGAGGGCTCCCAGCGGTTCGTCCATGAGCACAATTTGGGGTTGGGATGCCAGAGCCCTTGCCACACCAACTCGCTGCTGTTGGCCACCACTCAGGGATGAGGGGAATGCTTGCAATTGCCTTTGGTCAAAGCCCATCATCCGCGATAAATAATTTACCCGCTCATCGCGGATATCTTGCTCCAGGCCTGAAATGTTCAATACAAATTCTATATTCTCCTTTATTGATAGATGTGGAAATAACGCACCGCTTTGAATAACATAACCGATGCTTCTGCGTAATTGTATGTCGTTCCACGCTTTAATATTTCTGCCCATAACGGTAATATTGCCCGAGTCAAAATCCGTCATTTTATTGATGGTACGCAACAGGGTAGTTTTGCCGCATCCACTGGGTCCTATTAAAGTTACAAATGCGCCGGGTAAAACCGCAAGTGAAACCCCTTGCAATGCCTTTGTCCCGTTTTGGTAGGTTTTATGAAGATTCTGTATATCTATGATCAGTTCATTCATTGGTGATTTCCCGTTAGGTGGTGAGTTTCCAGAAATGTTTGTGCAACTTTTTCAGGTGTCATTTTTGCAATTTCCACCTGGTAATTCATTTGTTGCATGGTTGTATCATTAATGAGATCCTTCAATTTCAACAGTAAGCTGTCAAGTTCAGGATATTTATGCAGGGTTTGGTTTCTGATGACAATACCTGCCTGATATGCGGGGAAGAATTTTTTATCATCACTTAAAACCCTCAGGTTTAATTGGCGAATTCGCGAATCGGTTGAAAACGCATTAATTACATTGACGGTTTTGTTTTGGAGTGCCTGAAATTTAAGATTGATATCCATTTCAACCACCTTTTTGAAAACAAAAGGATATATCTTTTTCAATCCCGGAAAACCATCTTCACGTTCAAAAAAATCAAATTCGGCTCCAAAAACAAATTGCTTACTTTTTGAAGCCAGATCGGAAAAAGTTTCAATATTTTCCTGCCTGGCCAGGTTTTCAGGTAATGCCAACGTGTAGGTATTGTTAAATCCAAGGCGACAGATCCAGGTAAAATCATATTTTTCGTGGTAAGCTTTTTTTAAGGCTGCATATAAACTGTCGACATTGTTAATTTTGGGTTTCTTCAATACAAATAACCATGCTGTTCCGGTGTACTCAGGGTAGATATCTATTTTTCCCGCTACCATTGCGGGTTGAATATTGGAAGTGCCCCCGCCAATACCAAACTGGCGTTCTACTTTTATATCGGTGTTTGTTTCGATATATCGTGCAATGATCTCCCCGAGGATATATTGTTCTGAAGTAGGTTTTGAGGCTACCACTATCGTTCTGTTCGAATGGTGAGGTGTCTGATAAACAATAAGCGAGATAAGCAAAGCGATCAATATGAAAATCCCCAGGTGTTTATACCATCCTCTTTTTTTAGCAATGCTAAAATATTCTGTTTTTAACGATTTCTCAAACAATCCTATAAGGAAGTCAGCCACAAACGCCAGCAATGCTACTGAAATAGAACCCGCAACAATAAGTGCCGAATTGTTTGTGTTAATTCCGCGGTAAATAGCCTGACCAAGCCCCCCGGCACCTATAAACGAAGCAAGGCCTGCCAGTGAGATTGTCATAACTACCATGGTTCGAAAACCACTCAGGATAGTTGTAAAGGCCAGCGGCCATCTTACCTTTGTGAAAACTTGCAGAGGAGTCGCGCCCATGCCTTTTGCGGCATCGAGATATTGAGGGTCAACCTCACTTAGCCCGGTATAAGTATTCCTGATAACCGGCAACAAACCATACATAACCAAAACAAGAAGTGCATTATCATAACCAATCCCAAGCAACGGAATAAACAGGCCAAACATGGCAATGGTGGGGATGGTATACAGAAAATTAACCAAGCCGAGTACAATTTGCCGTAATTTGCTTTTGTAAAGTATAAGAATTCCGGTAGCTACACCAATTACCGTAGTAATAGCAATGGCTCCCAGGCTAAGTAAAATATGTTGCACCAGCAATGTGTGCAGGTATTCGCGTCTTTCGGCAATTGTTTTAATCAGGTCGTGGAGCAAGGTCATAAAAAGGAAGATAATTAAGTACTCATAAGCAGATTCCAAAGAAACAATGCTTTAACAACTTAATTTTTTTATGGAACACGTTATATGGAAAGTTGTTCGAAAGATATTCTTAACTTATTAGGTTAAGCATGCTTACAGGTTTCATTAGATTGAGTTGGGTGCTAAAACCTGCCAGCGTCTTTTTCAGACCTGGCAGCGTTAAAAATCTTCTAATCAAAATTACATTTTGTGGTTTACCTTACTTCATATTTCATGCTATATGGTAATTTTACTTTTTTATTTTTATCATTACGAATTTCAATTTCTCCTTGTGCCTGTTTTAAACCTTTGGTTTGATTCATGGCTTGATAAATGCCGCGTCCATTTCTTATAGGTATAGGGCGTCCGTCAATAGTAATAGTTGGGTTTTGCGTTGTATCAAAGGCTCCTATAAAAATCTGCGCGCGGTATATTTCTCCGGCACGAATTATTGATTTCTCCGGCACGACGACCGCACTTATCTTATTAAATTTATAGTCGCTCTTATCTATTTCATTATAGACTTTCTGGATTAGCTTACTATTTAATTCAAGTAATAAAACCTGGTAGGCAAACTTGTCTATTTTGTTGTTTTTAATCGCATCATTAATGATATCCATGCTTATATGTATTATCGAATCTTTTTCTAAATACCATTTCAACGTAATGTTTTCGTTGAGCAATTCCTTTATCTTTTCATAGTTTTCCCCAGTTTTAACGATTGAATCAATTTTTTGAAAATTCTCATTGATGCCCTTTGCCAAATCGTGCCAGGGTCTGGTTTTTAATTCATTTGAAGCGAGTCTTTTTTCAAAAGCAGCAAAGGTTTCATTAATTTCACTTACATATATTTGCTTAATCTTGTCCTCAGCACTTTTATCGTTCTTTGTTTGACACGCGGTGGCAATTAGTAAAATGAGAAAAAATGGTAGTAGTTTCATGGTGGTTCTATTAAATTTTCAACTATAATTCAAATAATAACTTTTTAAGCTTTTAAAATTAGGCAATTAACATGTAGGTCTGGAAGATATGAACAGTTTTTATCTTAATCAAGAGATTGACAGTTTTTAGTGAAGACATACTCCAGATCCTCTTTTGTGAACTGTTTGAATAGAACGAAGATTGGATTAATGGCAACATCGTTAATGATTATTTCATAGTGCAAATGGTGGGCAACCGACATTCCGGAACTGCCAACACGGCCTATTATTTGTCCGTATTGAACCGTTGCTCCTTTCTTGACCAATATTTTATCGAGATGAGAAAATACGACTTTAATATGCTTGTTGCTTTGAATTATTACCTGGTTCCCGTCTCTCCAATTTGCTTCCTTTGCAGACAAGACATTTCCATTAACAGTAGATTTAATGCTTTTACCCTTAGATGCAGGAATATCAATCCCCATATGAGATTGTTTTATTTTATAAACAGGTTGTAGTTTGTTTCCGAATCCAATAATTAACTTATTATGAACACTATCCATAGGTAAGCCCACTGGAAAATTACTTGTTTGTAAATAATTACCATAATGTGTAATGAATTCCTGATAATCATTTTTTATCTGTTCATAATTGAAGGTTTCTTTCGTAACAGGTTGTGCATAGTTGTCGCGATTAATAATAGAATGATATATTGAGTCATCCTTCTTTTGCATGGATTCAAGTTTTGACTCCATATTGTGAAGCTTTTGAAAAAGTATCGTAAGTGTATCTGTATTATTTAACTTAGCCTTGTCTGCTGCGTTTTTATCGTTCCTAGTTTGACACGCGGAAACTATAATAATAAGAAAAAGTGGTAGTAGTATTTTCATAGTAGTTTTTCAAATAGTAAGTTTTTAACTTTTTAAAAATTAAACAATTTAACATGTAAATCTAGAAAAATATTAACAACAGTCAAAAATTGAAGCGGATAAACAATTGTGTAAAACTGTTGTTGTTAGGAAAATACATCCCCAATGCTCGCGCACGCGTGCGGTTGGAGTTCAGTGACTAAGTGATTCTTCTATCTCTGTGGCATAAAGTTTTAGTCGGTTGGCCTATGGATGTTCTTTGTTGCCAACGGCTAACAGCCAATCACCAACAGCCCTTAAAAAATCCAAACAAATGTCCGGTTTCTGATGTTATGATTGTCCTATTAGAAAAACCTTAACCGGATTTATTCAACTTTTAAAATGTACCCGTATGTTTACGAATAGAAAACCTGCATTGGGATTTATTTTTGTTACGATGCTTTTAGACGTTGTTAGTTTTGGGATTATTATTCCCATCCTGCCAAAACTCATCAGTCAGTTAATTCATGGGAATTATAGTGATGCCTCAGTGTATGGAGGATGGTTATTGTTCACCTTCTCGCTGGTGCAATTTATTTTTTCGCCGGTTTTAGGAAATCTTAGCGACCGGTTCGGGAGAAGACCCATTTTGCTTTGTTCTCTTTTTGGGTTTGGGATCGATTATTTAATTTTGGCTTTTGCCCCAACCATATGGTGGCTTTTTATCGGACGATTTATTGCGGGGATATTTGGTGCCAGTTTTACAACTGCATCCGCATATATAGCCGATATTAGTACACCGGAAAAACGAGCTCAAAACTTTGGAATTATTGGCGCAGCATTTGGTCTGGGCTTTATTATCGGACCTCTGATTGGGGGAGTGGCAGGTCAGTTTGGAGTAAGAGTACCTTTTTTTATTGCCGCCACTATTGCATTCTTAAATTGGGCGTATGGGTATTTTATATTGCCCGAATCGCTGAGTAAAGAAAACCGCCGGCCGTTCGATATAAGAAGAGCCAATCCTATGGGCTCACTGAAACAGTTGAGGCGTTATCCTATAGTTGCGGGGTTGGTAGGCTCACTTTTCTTTATCTATGTAGCAGCTCACGCCGTTCAATCTAACTGGTCGTTTTTTACCATGGAAGTCTTTCACTGGACAGCCGCTACGGTGGGTTACTCGCTGTGCTTTGTGGGAATTCTTTTTGCCATTGTTCAGGGTGGGTTAATCAGAGTCATTAACCCTGCGCTCGGTCAAAATAAGTCGGTTTATCTGGGGCTTTTGTTAAATACCGTGGCTCTGTTGTTATTTGCGTTTAGCACCAGGGGATGGATGATGTTTGCTTTTCTGATTCCTTATTGTCTGGGGTCAATCGGAGGGCCTGCCATACAAGGTATCATCTCCAATCAGGTTAATGCTAACGAGCAGGGTGAACTACAGGGGGCGCTCACCAGTGTTATGAGTGTAACTTCTATCATTGGACCTCCGCTAATGACGAATCTTTTTGCCTTTTTTACAAGCAAAAGCACTCCCGTATATTTTCCGGGTGCAGCATTTCTGCTTGGGGCGCTACTGACACTTATTAGTCTTTGGCTTACCGCAAGGTCTCTGTCATCCAATGTGCTGACAAAGGGTAATCAATCGTAAAAGGGGCTATTGGCGGTTAGCTTTTGGCTATAGCTAATTATTTTGAATTTTTTCGAAACAAATCACTTTAAAAATTCCTAATTTTAGGTGGATCAATTAAAATTAAAAGATATGAAAAAGATAGTGATTATTTTAGCCATTGTACTAGGTTGTGCTTCAACGATTTTTGTGGTAGCTCAAAATGAAAAAAGTGAGGCAAGGAGCCATCCGAGAATTGAAAAAGCAATACATCAGTTGGAAGATGCTGTTGACTACATGGAAAAGGCCCCCGATAATTTTGGTGGACACAAGGCAGATGCAATTCGCGATTCAAAAAAAGCTATTGAGTCTTTAAGAAAGGCTTTAGAATACCGTGCGGTAAAGGATCGTAAGAAATAATGGTGCTTAAACCTGCGATTGTCAAATTTGAAATTGCAGGTTTCATAGACAAAAACAAAAGGGGCCTTCGGGCCTTTTTTGTTTTGGAGGATAAATCAGTCATGTTTTTAATTTAAGTTTTGGTGTATTTAATACATTATTTATATTTGTAACGAGCAAATCTGGAAAATTTGCTCGTCCAATTGTTTGGTGATTGGATTAATTGCTAACTAAATATTTATAAAGGCCACGTTGTGAAACATGGCTTTTATTTTTTTAAGCGGACAAAGCGGTGTTTTGATGACCGTTCAGGAGAATGGTACTTACTTATTATGTGGTTAATTGAGCTAAGATGGTTTAGTCAAAAAGTTATATATAGTTAGGGCTGCTTTTACTAACAATCAAATAGTTATATTTTAAAATTATCTTATATCTTGGTTCTTATGTCTTGTGCCTTTCTTATATCTATCTATAAAATTTCTTTCCAAATTCCCTTATCCTTTAACAACATTTCCCGCAATAGTTGAATTGGCGGCATTCCGTTATCCAGTACCAGGTCATGGAACTTTTGTAATGTGAAATGGGCTCCTTCCTGTTTTTTATAATCATCCCGCAGCCTCAGCATCTGTAATTTTCCAAGTGTGTAATACAAATATTCGGGATCGAAAGTGCCACGAATAGCTTCCTGCCGTGAAGGTTGCTCGCCCTGATACCAGTTATTCATGAAAAATTTTGTGGCATCATCCACCGACATGCCTTCGCAATGCATTCTAATAGATACGCATAACCGGCATAAGCGAAGCAGTGCATCACCGGATTGAGCCAAATGATATTTTGCGGATTTAACCGGATCGTTAGTTTTTCCAAACCCTTCTTCTACCATCAATTCCTCCGTATAATGTGCCCAACCTTCCATAAAAGCATAGCTTGCAAATATTTTTTCAATTTTATCGGCCCGGGATGCATTCAAATGCTGGAATTGAATGTAGTGGCCCGGGTATACTTCGTGAATTGTAACGTTATCCGTTGTATAATAATCGAACATAGAAAGCCAGTCTTCTTTCTGTTTTGCGGTCCACGTC
>CAYZNC010000307.1:0-1915 GCA_964478555.1 uncultured Bacteroidales bacterium
ACATCAACCATTAATGGCAAAAATGCCAGCGAATCAACCGGAAATTGAGAGATATTAATTTCTTTATACAGAGCTTCAAAAGATGAATTAAAGAATTTATTTCCTCTATAATCCCACATCATAGGAACAAAGGCTTTATAATCTGCCGTGAAATTAAAATTGGCTTCTTCTTTTTTTACTATAATCTCACCATTTTTCTTTGTAAAAAACCGGTATGCGGCTCCATCATTATAGACTCGAAAGATTATGCCATAGTCATTTTCGAAATTTAAAGTTAGCTGGTTATATAGATCCGGAATACTTGATTTTTTATAGTTAACTGCTGAAATTGTGGTATTAATTTTTTCCTGATTTGATGACGTAATTTTCGCATTATCCCCAAGTATTTCGCCACTTTCCAGCTGCAACGAAATAGCCGATGGTTCAATAATCTGCTGTCCGTTAAGTTGAATGGACCATTGAAGTTTAGGCCCTCTGGCAATGTGCAACGATATGTTGCCATCCGGTGATTTCAGTTCAAAATCTTTATTTTTTTGTGCACTGTTTACACATGAATTAAGGATAAACACAACCATTATTTTGACAACCTTGGTCATTTGAATGAAAATTTAGTTTATAGTTAAATGAGGTATGATCGTTTAAGTTCGATAAACGATCAAATTTATTAAAAAAACTGAATCATTCATTGGTATGATGAAGGAATGTCTCGTATACTTTCAGAGAATTAAAATAAACAATTTGGGTTTACTGATGTTAATCCAAATTAATGAATCGCACCTTATATTCGGCAAAGTTGTCGTAGTCAAAATACATTTAAACCTGATTGATTTAGCCGAATTGAAACTATAAACTTGAACAAAAACCTATGAAATCTTCAATACTCCCCTTGTTTTTTTGCATCCTGTTAATATGTATATCTTGCAAACATGAATATAAACCACAGGCCGGTGATATTCTCTTTATGGACATGGATTGTGGTAGTTTTTGCCAGGCTATTAAAAAAGTAACCTATGGCGTAGATGGAACCCATCCCTCACACGTAGGTGTAGTGTACATAAATAACTACGAAGTATTTGTTATTGAAGCGGATACAAAAGGTGTAGTAAAAACCCGCTTGGATGACTTCTTAAAACGCTCCCTGGATGATAAAGGACATCCGAAAATTATAGCAGGAAGACTTAAAGAAGCGTACCGTGATGAGATATCACCTGCTTTAGACAGAATGGTTGCATTACTAGGAAAGCCTTATGATTTTGCCTTCGATATAAATAACAACCGTTATTATTGCAGCGAACTACTTTACAAAGGATTCCTCGACCACGCAGGTAAGCCCATTTTTAAGCTAGAACCCATGACTTTTAATGACCCCGACACCAAATCCATCTTTCCGGTGTGGGCTGAATATTTTAAAAACCTGAAAATACCGGTTCCGGAAGGCAAGCCTGGCTTAAACCCCGGGAGTATGTCTCGATCAGACAAGATTGAAATCGTGTATAGGTTTTATTAGATAGAACAGAAGTTATGTATGCAAACTAATATTTTGAGAAAACGTATTCGATTCATACATTGTTTTGATACAATCCATATCTGAATTTTCGTATGTTCCATCCACCACCAGATCAGATGCAGCCTTTGTTAAATGAATTTCTGAATTGAAATATTTTAATTCGCGTGGCATCCAATCCTTCAGCCATATGTCTTTAATTCCTATGCCATCTCGTTCTATTCCACGCTTTAGATTTGTTTCAGACGGCGATTCAATAAAAATAATGAAATTCAAAAATTCGCGTAATTCCAGTCGGCCAGACGTTACACCTTCTAAGATTATAAATTTAGCATCACCTGTTTTTTCCCAATCGTCAAGTTTGTTTGTAACCCAGTTATACATCTGATATTTACTATTTAAATGTTTTGT
>CAYZNC010000307.1:2015-8084 GCA_964478555.1 uncultured Bacteroidales bacterium
GTTGAGCTAACTGAATGAAACTCGCTGTAAGTATGAGACTAAGCTCCAGAGGAGCGATATGTTGGTAGCCCCGGCTTTTTTCAAGCCGGGGACCATGCAAATACCTTGTTAAAGTGACGCACTAATCAATTTAATTAAAAGCGAACAACATGGTTGCGTCGAAAGGTAAAGTACCTTCAAAGGGGAAAACGTTGCAACTTAAAGGAAATTCCACACCAATACTTTAACTCTTAATTCTCATATTATTTAAGGTCATTTCATCAAAAGGGTCTCATAAAAATAGCAAAAATTGCAATAACTTAGTAGCTTAAGGCAAATCATTTGGATTTATCCTGTTCGAAACATAGTGAATATGTTTGATACCAGCATCGGGTTGTGAGTTTCGTTTAAAAACTTTATCTTTAAAAAAATAGTTTGCACATCAATAATGGTAAACAAAGTCTGTATTTTACTATTCTATAGCTTTATTTTCACACTTGAAGGCACTTGCCAGAATGGTCTTACCGGCAAAATTGATTCAACCAATATTTATAAGCCATCACGGTTTAAAATTGTTGTAATTTCCGAATCGCTGGCGTGGGGAGGCTCTCTTGTGCTATTAAATGATCTTTGGTATAAAAACTTTCCCCGCTCATCATTTCATTTTTTCGATGATAATGGCGAATGGTTACAGATGGATAAAGCCGGCCACGCATCTTCATCATACCTGCTTAGCTTTACGGGTTATGAAACATTTAAATGGACAGGGGTAAATGATCATAAAGCCGTTTGGTTTGGCGGTGGTGTTGGTTTTCTATATGAATCGGTTATTGAAATATTGGATGGATTTTCCTCCGGCTGGGGATTTTCAATTGGAGACGAAGCTGCCAATACTTTTGGCACAGCACTGTTTATGAGTCAGCAATTGACATGGCGTGAACAACGGATTATGTTAAAACGATCGTATCATCAAACCATGTTTCCAAACTACAACCCTGGTCTGCTGGGTAATAATTTATTGGAGCAAATCAATAAAGATTATAACGGCCTAACCTTTTGGATTTCGGGTAATATTTCGTCGTTTTTAGCAAAAGATACGAAGTTCCCCAAATGGCTGAATGTCGATTTTGGATATGGAGCCTCAGGTATGATAGGCGCCAGACAAAATCCAGCCATTACTTCCGGAGGAACTCCCATTCCCCATTCCAACAGATACCGGCAATTCTATTTTTCCCCCGACATTGATTTCTCAAGAATTAAAACCAGATCGAGGTTCCTGAAAAAAATATTTTTTGTATTGAATATTGTCAAATTCCCCGCTCCTACATTAGCATTGTCAGAGAAAAAATTACGGTTTATTCCGGTATATTTCTAGATAGATACAAGACGCAAGATTCAAGAATCAAGATTCAGAAATTCTGCCGCAGCTACGCAGCTCCCATCAGTACATCAAATAGATTTTTTATACTATACCGACCATCCCTCCCTTTTCATACTCCGCTCTTATTAGTCGCAGAGCGACGACAGTATGGTAGAAAACGATAAACGACCGCTTTTTTTAGTTCCGGAGGAACGACAGTATTGTAGTTAACAAAGTAGTAAAATCCTCCCTGTCATTTTCACATTATGGCCAAATTTATTTGGGTAGACACTCGGAATGACAGCTACCGTATATTAAAGGAGGGGGGAATCTCCTTAACCATTTTATTTAATTCGGGTTGAATTATCCAAATGCCTACCGGAATAACCAAATTAAAACTTGTAGAAATTTACTAACATTAGGTTATGATGAATTTCAATATAATTCTTTCATTTTTTCAAGCGTTGAAAGTCTTTTATCACCGGCAAATTTCCAGCTTAAGCCCTTTAAAAGTGTCGTCAATCAGTTTAATATCCTGGTCATCGATCATTAGGAGTGCATAAATTTATTGGAGCTTATAAGGAACGTCGCTATCCGGCACGGATTCCCCTACCTTAGGAGGATCGATAGTTACCGCTCCATCTAATCCTTTCCCCGAAACATTATTGATGCCTAGTAAGGATCCCGTGTAGCCTGTAACACTTATATTCTTAATTCTGACTTCTTTAATATTGGCCAATGATATGCCTTTTAAACAAGTCCCGCTAATATTTTCTAAAGTTAAGCCATTCAAGGGCTTATCGGGGTGAATATTAACAGCGTCCACCAAAACTGGTACGTCCTTTACGTGTATGTTGGTAAAACTGAAATTCTTAATGGTAGGAATTCCGGCATACCCCGCAACAGGCGCCTGATCCTGAATGCCACTGTTAAGCATATTTATTCGCAAGAAACCTTGCTCCATGCCCGACACATCGAGATCGTCCACGGTAATATCTTCGACGAAAGCGCCACGACCGGGGCGACTTTTTATATAGATGGCAAATTTTTTGGTTTCTATGAATTTACAATGTTTAATCGTCACATTTCTAATACCTCCGGATGTTTCGCTACCAATACCGATACAAGCAAATATGGAATCGGATAATGTGCAGTTGGAAATATGTACATCCTCCGTTGTTTTCATCAGGGTATTCGCTTCCATTCCACGGCCTGATTTTAATGAAATACAGTCGTCGCCCGATGCAATATCGCAGCCATCAATAATCACATGGCGACAAGAATCAATATCGATACCGTCGCCATTACCGCCGGTACTTCGAATCGTAAGATTTTTAATGATGATGTTTTCACAATAGGTAGGATGTATAGACCACATGAGATAATAATCGGTTGAGAAATTTTCCATGCTGATATTCTTACAGCCTATCATTTCTATAAGTGCTGGATGTCGTAGAGGTTTTTCGGCATTGGGCCTTCCTCCCAATGCATGGTTTCCGGCAATTTTTCCCGGACCCGAGATAGCAATATTTTCTGCATCAATAGCGTAGATAAGGCCAACATGACCTTGTATCCACTTTCCCTCCCAGCGAACCTGCATAACAGGATAATCTGCAAAATCAGGAGTTCCGGTTATTACCGCATTCTTTTCTAATCTTAAAAGTGTATTTGATCGTAATGCAACAGCCCCGCTAACATAGTTTCCTGCAGGAACAATTACCTCTCCTCCTCCCAAAACCCAGCAACGATCGATGGCTTGCTGTATAGCAGCAGTATCTCTTGCAGTTCCATCACCTGTCGCTCCGAAATCGCGAACGTTTAATTTCACTTTAACCGGTATTTCAGGAATCGTAAGTGGTGGTTCCTGTGCATTGGCTGCATCGCCATTGTTCACAGTAAAGCCTGTTAACGAGGAAACCAAGGGCACCGTTAGTATACCCAGGCCAGCCGTTTTAAGAAAATTCCTACGTGTATTTTGTCCCATGGCGTTTAATTTTATTTCAATACATTAAGAATCGGGCTGTTCAATCCCTGCACGGTTGCTTGTCCGGATTTTAATAATTCAAGAATAATGATCTCGTTCTCTCCTTTCCTAAGCCATTCTGCGGGCACATACAATGTTTGTTGCGGGCCAATTTCCCAATATCTGCCTAAATGATGGCCGTTTACCCACACACAACCTTTTCCCCACGAACTCATATCGAGGTAGGTATCACCCGTGCTTTGCAGGTTAAATTTTCCTTTTCTTAATACAGGAACGTTGGTAACCACAGAGGTCCCTTTTGCCTGTAACGCGTCGATATTATCAAATGGCAGACTAAACATCTGCCAGGTGGATCATTCCTTTCCATTCAAGGTTACTTTATCCGTAATTCCCTTTTTGTTCTTCAATAAATACGAGCCAAAATTCACCCTACCCAAATTTTCGACCAAAATATCGAGGGTAACGTTTCCCTTAGGTAAATCCAAATAAATGCTATCCTGCTTTAAGCGTCTGTCGAGGACGCCAATACGTTTGCCATTCAAAAACACGATTCCATAATCTCTTAGCTCTTTTATTTTCAGGAACCCTGCTTTACCGTCGGAAATTTTAGTACGGTAAAGAACAAAACCATAATCCTGATTCAGATCTTCAAATGTAAGCGGTTTAACATTCAGCTTTGGAGCAGGAAGAATGTCAAACAAACTTGAAACCTGCGTTAAAGCAACTGCAGGAATCGTAATGGCAGGCCGATTAGCAGGCACGTCAGGTAGAGTTTGGCCTTTAGGCAAATTCTTCATGATTACTTTTCTGAATTGCATGAATTTCTCTGTAACGTTGCCTGCTTCGTTTAGCGGCGCATCGTAATCATAGCTGCTTATCTGCGGCTCATACGGATTGCTATCATTATAATTAGCGCCATTCATAAACCCTCTGGTTGTACCACCATGAAACATATACATATTGATTGATATTCCGGCAGCCAAAACTGAATCCAAGCGTGGCGCATACCGTTCAGGAGGCACTGTATGATGCTGCGTGCCCCACCAGTCAAACCAAGCCGGGTACCATTCAGCAATATAATAAGGACCTTTACCATTATGATAAGTATTTACAATCTTTTTTACTTCCTGCGGCTTGTCTAACCCATTTACCGCAGGCAATAAACCTGGCAGGTATCCTTTTTCAACTGTAGAGGCAGGATCGCACGTATACAGCAAACCATCAAAGCCAGCTTCTAAAAAAAGCTGACGGTTAATTTCGAGATATTCCTTATCACTCGCATAGAAACCGTATTCGTTTTCTAATTGCACCATGATAACATTCCCGCCATGATTTACCTGTAATGGAGCTAATTGCTTACCCACTTCCATGATATAATTACGATAAGCTTTGAGATATTTGGACTCCTTGCTTCGTACAACCAAACCTTCTTCATTTTCCAACCAATAAGGATACCCTCCGAATTCCCATTCAGCGCATACGTAGGGACTTGGGCGTAACACAACCCATAAACCCTCTTCCTGTGCTATCTTAACAAATTCTGCAATATTGTTATTTCCGGTAAAATTGTATTTACCTTTTTGTGGTTCATGAATATTCCAAAACACATAAGTGGCAACGGTGTTAAGCCCCATTGCTTTAGCAGCCTTCATTCTGGCTCGCCAACATTCTTTTGGAATGCGGGGATAGTGCATCTCACCGGATATCATTTGGAAAGGCTGGTTGTCCAACAAAAAAGTCGTATCACCCAATGCAAAAGTATGCTTAACCTGAGCATTGACAGGAAAACAAATGCTTAAGAAACACAAAATAGCGGTTAGAAGAATAGTAAAAAATTTCATATCATATGTTTTAAAATTTATAATCAAAAATAACATTTTTTATTTTATGAAAAAGGCCTGCCTTTTTCATGAGGTGATTGCAATTTATAAAGGGACTTCATTGGTAAATATAACAAAAAAGGATAAAATTATGTGCGCACTAACGGAAAGCAGCAATCTCAAAGAAAGTACCGCAGTATCTTTGGTGTATTTTCAAAGAATAATTTTAAATTTGATTGAAAATTATTATAAATCGCACTTTTCGTACTTATCCACCTCATGGTGAAAAAACATCGAATGTATTATATTCCGGGGCTAATAAGCTTAGTACTGCTACCTATAATTTGTTACTTTTACTTACAAGGGTTCAAAAAGAACGACCATGTTATCGAAACGGTGTTTCCTCTTAAATATGTACCCCATGTGAATTACGAAAATAATCTTCGTCTTGATACAACTGTATTATCATTATCTCAATTCAGAAGAAAATACGTAGATTTTAAACTAGATAGTAATTTATTAACAAATCAAATCCAACTTGATTCATTTGATAAAAAAATGCAATATTTGATTAACCATAAAGATACAACAAATGGCTTACATCTTATATTTGGCAAGGGATTTAAATATGGAGATTTTATAAAATCAATAAATATTTGTCGCAAAGATACTTTTTCTCATTATTTGGTTTACGACAATGAATTGTGGTATTTATTTATAAAAACTGATCCTGAAAGGAAAAAAAGTATTTTAAATAGGCATAAGGAAGATTTGGAAAGAATTCTAAACAGGGAAATGGAGATTAATAACTTACCGGTTTCTGAAAAATATTCGGAATTACCAAAAATCTGGCCCTCTATAATAGTTCTGGTTTTGCTTGGCTTTTTGTCTATACGTGCGGCTATAAAGAGATAAATTAAAATGAA
>CAYZNC010000308.1:0-8038 GCA_964478555.1 uncultured Bacteroidales bacterium
GAACAGGTGGATCTCCGGGGTGGGAATGTTTACCGACAAGCCATTAACAGGATTTGGACCTGGGACTTATCAATTTGTTTATATTCCTTATCAGCGGAAAGAATTTATGAACCGGTTAACCGTAAATGATCCGTGGCATGTTCCTGAAAATTCCGGAGGTACTGCTCATTCCGAATATATTTTAGCGCTCAGTGAAATGGGGATATTGGGAATTATAGCATTCTTTATTTTATTTGGCAGATGGGTTTGGATCGCATTCGAAAAAGCCAGAAATCATCCATATCAAAAGACTATTGTAATCGCATTTATTAGTATTTCTACTTATTTATTTCACGCTTTTTTTAATAATTTTCTCAATACCGATAAGTTTGCTTTTCTCTTCTGGGGCATGGCAGCTTGGATGACCGCTCAATTTGAATTAAAATCAAATGAAGAACCCAACTTATTACAATGAAATAGAGGTCTATTACAACATGGACGCTCAGGATTACGAGTCGCGCTATTGGAGAAATCCGGTAGTGCAGCAGATGCGTCAGTCATTTCGGGAAATAGTAAAGCAATACCCGGCCAGCACAATGTTAGAGATTGGCTGTGGGATTGGAATGGATGTAGTTCACTTTGGGAGAACTCATCCCGGAAGGAAAATATATGGCATTGATGTTTCCTCGGAAATGATCCGGCTCAGTAATGACCGGATTTTAAAAAGTGGCCTTACGAATATAGAACTTCAGAAGGGTAGTGTGGAAGAGCTTAATTCACTTTTTCCAAACCAAAAGTTTGACATCATTTACATTTTTTTTGGGGCATTGAATACCGTTGAAAATTTAAACCTTGCGGCGCAGTCCATAGAAGAGGCTCTTAATCCTGGTGGAATTATGGTGCTTAGCTTCGTAAACAAATGGTATGTCACAGGAATGTTGATTGAGCTTATACGATTTCGTTTTTCGAAAGCTTTTGCCAGATTTAAACCTGTATGGGGAGGGTATTCCCCTGTTCATTATCTTCCAAGTCATTGCTATACACCAGAGCAGGTCAAAAGAGCATTTCCAGGTTTGAGTGTAATTGCAAGAAAAGGTTATGCTATTGTTCATCCCGCATGGTTTTATACCAAAATCAATCAAAAGTTGGGCAGGATCCGAAGAATTCTTTGGCCTTTGGATCTACTTTTGGATAAAACTTTTTTGTGGAGATTTGGTGAGTATGGATTGTTCGTATTTAAACGCTGACAGGCTTTCCTTAAGCATCGATTCCAAATCAGGATATTTATTTTGATAATGTTCAAGCAACTGTGGAAAATTAGTTGTTAAAGGTATCGATGAAATAAAGGCTTCCACCACGGTTGATCCATATTTTCTTAAGGATTTAAGTTCAACAGTGGTTTTTAAGAGTCGGGCAAGGGTTTCAACAAATGTTTGCTGGGTTATGGGAGGTCCGGCAAAAATATTAAGATTTTGATACTTTGTTCCGTTTTCTGCAAGATTGATAATTTGACCGGCACAATCATCCACCTGCACAATCGACATAAGTTGCTGACCACCTCCGTAAATGGGTATTTTTCCAGTCTGAAGATAAGAGTTCCAATAGAAAATCCGGAACCATGAGTATGGTCCCAAGATCCATCCCGGGCGAGCAAAACGGATATCGAGCAGTTGTTTGGATTGTGCTTCTATCCAGGGTTTCTCCGCATGAATATAATATTTGGCATAGGAAATTGGCGACAAATCTGTTTCTTCATCTGCTTGCTTTCCGGAGAACTGATGGCCATACATGAGCGACCCGGATACATACACAATTACCGGTGAGGATTTTAGATTGACTAAAAAATTGATCAGCTTTTGATTTGCTATTTCTCCTTTTTGAGCAGCCAAATAACGTTTGATAGAATTACTACCACCAATACGTGCCAAATGGAAGATAGTATCCGGAGGATATTTTTCCAGCCAGGTATAATCGAAGTGCTGAAGACTTCCGGTGAAAATATTAAAATTCTCCAGGTATCTGTAAGGAATATTTTTATGCACAAGAAGATGAAGGAGATTTGCCGGATTGTCCGAAAGTTGCTTCAACAAAGCAGTTCCAATAAAGCCAGTACCACCCAAAATCCAGATGTTTTTTTTCGAATTGCTCATAATGTGGCATTCACTTTTTTTGTAGCATGTGATAAATGAAACCCTGTTGATTGCTCAAACAAATGTATTTTTTCCACATACTTTTTTAATACGCTTTCCTGATAACCATTGGGGTGATGTTTGGAAACATTTTTCTGGGATCTTAAATACAGCGAAAAGCGTTTTTCATCAAAGTGACTAAACTTTTTCCGCCAGTAATTAGCAATAAGGGAAAAACATTTTGCATCCAGCCAATCTCCAAAGCCATTATTCATGAGAGATTCGATGATCGATTTGGTTTTCTGATGAGGTTTAATATTTGCTATTTCAGGGTGTAATTCGATATTCGGGAATTCGCTATAACACCATTGGTTAGCAGCCATGAATTGTTGATACATGGGGTAATTGAACATAGGCAAAATAAAAACAATTTCAGTTGCAGTGAATATGTTTTTATCGGGGATTTCCAAACTCTCTGTATCGATAAAATAGTTCAGGCAGAAATTTCTGTAGGAATTACCTAAAAACACTTTTTTAAAAAAGGTAAGGATTGCCCTGCAAACCCATAATCTTCCGGGTTTTGTAATGATAAAGAAGTCAATGTCACTGTCGGGTTTCATTACATTTTTGGATAACGAACCGGAAATTAAAACAGCCCTCACATAAGGAAAATTGGAAATGAACTTTGCGTATTTTATTGCAGTCCTCATGCGTTTGTCGGCCAAACGATTATCTTCAATTCTTTGCTTTACCTTAGTTGGGTCCGTCCCCAAATAATAAAACCCGGCTTCGTAGTTGATCAGTTTTTTAGCTTTTAAGTTTTCCAAAACACTGATGCCTTCTTCCAAACTCAGGTTCTGATAATCGCAGTATGTTACAACCTCTTTTGGCAAAAGAGGGTATGAAAAGATATCAAAATATATGAGCTTTTTCAACAGTGATTTAGCTACCTTATTTTCAGAAATTTTATTTTTCATACACTTAATTTTTCAACTGTCAGTATTCTTATGCAGTACTTAAATCAAGCTGCACATCAGTGTAATAAACATTTCAAAAGACAATTAGTTTGAATTGTCATTTTAATTGAAGGATGGTGCTTCACTTTTTTGAAGTTTGACAGTAAAGAACGGTGACCTTAAATGTTTGTACTTTTCAAAAATCAACCACCCGGATTTTATGAATGCTGATTCAGTGTTACAAAATGATACTAGTCCATTTAAAATGGTCAAAAATATGTATTATTTAACTTAGTTTACTTTAGCAATAATGGGCGTTACACGAAAAAAATCAGATAAACTTATTTTATCTAATAACTTATTAATTTATTCCTCGTATACTGATAGAAATTATTTAACCAATTGTTTCTTTTTTGTGTATTCATTGAACCCAGTGATAATAATGTCATATAAACCCAGTATTAAAATGATTTGTCATGGAAAACTTAACAATTAACAAAACCGAAAAAACCCCTTCAATTGATTTTAGCATAAACGGACAATTGCGCATTGAAGGCAGATCAATTCCGGAGAACTCCATTGGGTTTTACGAAAAACCTATCGCCTGGTTGGAGGAGTATAGGCGAACCAGGCCAGCAAAAGTAGAGCTTCACATAAGTCTTGAATATTTTAATACAAGTTCCGGTAAACTGTTGCTTAGCCTTTTCAGACATACTGAATTGTTAAAAATGGACGGAACCGATGTGAAAATATTTTGGTATTATAATGAACATGACGAAGATATGACCGAGGCGGGACAGGATTTTGAAAGCATTGTAAAGTTACCATTCAAATACGTTCAATTAGTTTAGCTGGCAAAAAAATCTTGGTAAATTGGAGGTTTCTATAAATCTTAACTATGATGGGGTTTATAGAAGAACTTAAGTTGTAGTTACTTGGTCAGGTGCTGTGCAAGTAACGCTATCAGTTCTTTATATTGTATAGGCTTAGCAATAAAATCATTGCAGCCAGCCTGCAGGCATTCTATTCTATCGTTATTGGAAGCGTAAGCTGTTTGAGCGATAATAGGCACATGAGGCTTTATTTTTTTCATGGTTTGAGCAATGTTTAACCCACTTTCGTCAGGTAATCGAATGTCAAGAAGAACCAAATCAATCATTGGGTTAGCCTCAAAAATATTAATTGCTTCTTTCCCGTTATAAGCATTTAAAATTGATGCTTGTGTTATTAATAATATTTCACTTAAAAATTCAGCCGATCCCTCGTCATCTTCTACAATAAGAAATGTTTTGTTATTCCAGCAGAAGTTTTGTTGCAATTCGTTAGCAGTCATTTCGGGATTTACGTTTTCACTTTCCATATAAGGTAACGAAAAGTAAAATGTTGTTCCAACATTCTCTTCTGAAGTCAGCCAAATTTTACCTTGCATTAAGTCGCTCAGGCCTCTTGCAATTGATAAGCCCAATCCTGTGCCGCCAAACCTGCGTGAAGCAAATGAATCGTCCGCCTGTCGAAACCGGTCAAAAATAATATGTTGTTTTTCGGGAGGTATACCAATACCTGTGTCCGATACCGAAAACAAGATATCATTGCCTTTTAATTGACATCCCAATTCAATGGAGCCATTAAGTGTAAATTTGAAGGCATTATCTATAAAATTCATTAGAATTTGTTTTAATCGCTGTGCATCAATTAAAATGCTAAAATTCTTAATACTTTGATCGATATTTAGCAAAAGATTAAATTTGGCATCGGGTCTTAGATTTTCTTGTCTCAATCTATGATAAGTAAATAACTCAACAAGCAGGCCTTCGATATCTGTTTGAGATTCACGTAGCGTCATTTGTCCCATCTCAATTTTAGAAATATCGAGAATATCTTCTATAATTCGTAACAGATCCAGAGACCGTTCCTTAATAAGATTTGAGAAACGGGTTTTCTTTTCCTCTGATTGACAAGGTTGGGTCAGCAGTTCTGAGAATCCCAGAATAGCATTCATAGGAGTGCGGATTTCGTGACTCATATTAGCCAGGAAAGCCGATTTGAGTTTATCACTTTCTTCAGCTTTTTCTTTGGCCACGATTAATTCTTCCTGATACTTTTGTTTTTCTACCATTTTCCATACGGAGTCCATCAGAATTGTTAATTGCTGAGCGTCGGTATTGTCGTAATCTTTGTCTTTATTTGCAACTCCAATAGTAGCGACAATCTCACCATCCACAAATATGGGTAATGAAAGTAGTTTGTTCAGTATCACATGTCCAACAGGAGTACCCTTTTCGCGTTCTGTGTCGCTACCATAATTATTATTGAAATAAGGTTTGCGTTGCCTTATTACTTCGCCCCAACATCCTGTGTCGTTGAGGTTGTATATGTTTGGAGGATTTGGCACGGTGCAATCCCTTTTAACATCGGTTGACCAAGCCACGTGCGTTAGTTGTTTTAATTTTTCATTGTACAGAAAAATATATCCCAATTTGCTTTCCGTTAGTTCCATTGCTTCTTTCATTGCAAAATCCAGCAATTGGGTGGTATTTTTAGCTTTAAACTGCGAAATTTTTAAAAGACATTGTAACCGGGCATTATGGCGGTTAATTCCATCCTCAGCCAATTTACGCTTGGTGTTATCAATGAGGTGTGTGATGAAATAGGATGGATTGTTATTTGCGTCATAAACAAGTATGGAACTTGCCTCGGCCCATATAATGTGTTTGTCCTTATGGTAAAAACGTTTGGAAAAGCGAACACATTTACCTTCAGTTAGCACTTCTTTCATAATTTTTTTACTGAGTTCCACATCATCCGGGTGGGTGATGGTGAGAAAATCAACCATGAGCAGTTCTTCTCCCGAATATCCGAAAATCTCGCAAAAAGCCGGATTCACCATTTGGTATTTTCCATCAAGGCCCACCAGCGCAATACCTGCCGTTGAATTTTCAACAATGAATCTAAATTTTTCCTGGCTTTCTATCAATGCCGCTTCTACTCGTTTTCGTTCGGTAATATCCTTAATACTTCCCTGTAAACCAACGGGCTTCCCCAATTTGTCTTTTATGAAAGTTACCGTTACCAGTATATCAAGTGTGTTTCCGTCTTTCTTCCGTCCTTTAATCTCCAGGTTCTCAACGAATCCATGTTCCAACATTTTCTGGATCAACTTTTCTCTTTCACCTGCTTCCAGACATAGTTGCTGAATATTCATTGTTTTCAGTTCATCCACAGTATATCCGGATAGATCACTGCTCGATTGACTTACATCTAAAATTTTTCCGTCCATACTGGTAAGAAATAGCAAGTCTCTCGATGTTTCGAATATTCTCCGGAATTGTTCTTCACTTTCCTTTAGTACCTCCTGGGCTTGTTTACGTTCGGTGATATCTCTGCAAAGCGCAAGAATAATTGTTCCTTTATTAGTACGAACCAAATTGGCATTTACTTCAATGGGAACAATATTCCCATCGGGATGCTGATAATCTATTTCAAGATTTTTTATTAAACCATTTGAAATGCAGTACATTACACCAAATGCATTACGCTCCAAATCATATCTAGCAGTCCATTCAGTAACTTGCCTGTTTAGTATTTCGTTGATCGAAGAATATCCTGTAAGACGAACATAATTGGCATTGGCGTCTATTACCCTCCCCTTCTCGTCCAATTCCGCGTAACCAGTATCGGTGATTTCCAATACTGCCTTATACCGTTCTTCGCCCTCCAATATTTCGGTTTCTAATTTCTGTCTTACGCTTATTTCGTTGTTTAATTTTTCATTTGTAATTTGAATCTCTTGTATATTTTTTTTGTATAAATTCCGGATGATCCGGGTAAGTATTAAAATAACAACAACGGTTACGATCATAAAGCAAATCAGAAGAATCAGATATCCCTTGAGAATTTTATTGAAATCGATTTTTGCAATAAATCCCAGAAAAATCCATGAACCAATCACTAAAAAAAAGATGGATATAAATAAAAGCAGTTTAATTTTAAAGAATTTGTATTTTTTTCTCATGTTTCCGCTCAACAAAAAAATGTAGATTCCGGTTAATAATAAGTTTGGAAACTGAAAATTATAATGCTCGTACTTTTGTTGTGTTAGTATGTTTAATTATAATGTTTTAGCTTCTGTAATCGATTGTACATATAAATTTACTAAAGAATTCACAAATTAGCTATTAAAATTAAAAAACAAATTCAAAACAAGATGAAATTGATTTATTGCATGTTGTTTTAAATTGAAAGCCAAATTATAATTCAATTAACTGTATCCATGATTTTCAAATCTAAGGTTTTCGCACAATGCATGAGCTCAAAAGATTTATAAAACCGCTAATCTAATTTTTATTTTAAAAAATGAGCCTTACTTTTGACTATAAAATTACTATTTTCGAAAAGCCAATTCATTCTAAAATATTCAAATTTATGAAAGACTTAAAAAAAGCAATACGTTCAATCCCTTGCTTTCCTATTGAAACAGTTACTTTTCGTGACATTACAACGTTGATGCAGGATCCGGAGGCATTTCAGGAAGCATGTAACCGGTTATATGAACGATACAAAGATCAAAAGATAGACAAGGTTGCAGGTATAGATGCCAGAGGATTTGTATTTGGTGCTGTACTGGCATACCGTCTTAACGTTGGGTTTATACCGATTCGTAAAAAAGGCAAGTTACCTTACAAAACCATATGCGAGAAATATGATTTAGAATATGGTAGTGCTGAGATTGAAGTTCATGATGATGCTATTAGTAAAGGAGAGAGAGTGGTTGTTGTCGACGATCTCATAGCAACAGGAGGCACCATTGCAGCAGCATGTAATCTTATTGAACGATTGGGCGGAATAGTGGTAGAATGTGCTTTTATAGTTGAACTGCCTGACCTGAAAGGAAGAGAAAAGATTAAAGACAAAAAGATATTTACGATGGTGGAATTTGAAGGCGATTGAACGAATGATGTTAAAATCGACCTCACC
>CAYZNC010000309.1:0-8016 GCA_964478555.1 uncultured Bacteroidales bacterium
ACGCAAATATACCAGCTGTAACCACTCAATTACCCGATCCTCTTTTTTCAGATCTTTATGCAACTACTTTTGATTACAATTGTACCAATCTGATACCTGATTTCAACGATGGGTGGCAACTGGGTACGCACGATTGGCATTCCAGTTCACCAGGTAGCGAATTGGCTTTTACCGTCAATGGTAATGCCATAGGCGTTATGTATTCCCGCGATAATACTACAGAAAGGGGTAGGGTTGAAATATGGATCGATAATGAAATACCTCAAATACTGGATGCTTTTTGGACTAACAATTATGGCCCCACCATGGTATTACATTTGATGGGAGAAACGCTTACTAATGGAGATCATAACCTGCATATCAGAGTAATTGATGGAAATTCTGCCGGTTCTACCGGACACTATTTCCAATTGCTAAATGTTGTAAAAGCCGGGAATATAACGGACACTTCTGCCGTAAATGCCGATTATGAAGTCAAAGTTTATCCTGTTCCGGTGGACAAGATTTTATTTGTGGATTATCAATTATCACAGCAGGGAGTAGTTGATATATCATTATTTTCAATAACCGGTAAACTCGTTGCCAAACTCAAACATGAACAACAGAATCCCGGAAAACAACAGCTACATTTCAATGTTGATCAACTTTCTTCGATGGAAGGATTTTATCTTTTAAAAATTCAAATCAATCAGACGCTCATCTTTAAGAAGATCATCCTTGGAAAATAGCTCAATAGTCATTTTCGAACAATTTATTCCCGTACTTGTGTTCATACCAAATCCCGGTAATTCGGTATCAAAATATACCGTCTTCCGGTGATTGCAAAGCTATACGAAATTAGCTTTAAACCATTTCTATTTAAAGATTTACAAAACGCTTCCGATACTCCGAAGGAGGAACCCCCGTTGTTTTCTTAAATTGTTTGTTGAAATGGCTTAGGTTGTTAAAACCACTGTCCAGGCATACTTCCAGAATATTCAGGTCGTGGTCCATCAACAATTTACAGGCAAATTCGATTTTAAGCTGATTCAGGTATTCAAAAAGCGTCATTCCCATATTCATCTTGAAAAACCTGCATAAGGATCCCTCAGCCATATTTACAAGTGAAGCCAATTTCTTCAGGTTTATTTCTTCGCGGTAATTTTTCATGAGATAATCATGGATGGTTGCTAATCGCTTATTCGGTGTTGTAAAGCGCACTTTGAGGTATTCTTTGCTGGCCAGGTGGATATTGGTTTCGCTCCTGCCAATAATATCCATCATTTTAAAAAAACCCAGCATCCTTTCAAAACTCTTCAAATAGGGTAACTGGAGCATGATCTCACTTACTTCATTGAGCGTTTGGTCAATAATATGAATTCCTCTTTCCGACAGGGACAACGCTTTGGCAACATATTTGAATTCAGGAAGTGCTAGTAACTGTTGGCTCAATACATCAGAATTAAATTGTAGAAATACCATCTCCAGCGCCCGTGCAGATGGAGCCCTGGTATCTTTTTCAGCAATCCATACATGCGGAAGATTTCGGCCAATAAACACCAAATCGCCCGGCTGAAACTCTTCAATGGAGTCGGCCACAATTCGCTTACCAGAGCCCTCCGTAATAAAGCTGATTTCGAAATTATTGTGATAATGCCAGGTGCTTTTTTCAAGGTTATCCTGGAAAATCCCTATAAAAAACGATTCATCGTCATTGACATTGATTTTTTCGAGTAATGCGGGCATTATGATAGATATTGTACAATAGTCAAATAAAATGTTAATATACCATCGAAATTAGTAAAAATGGATGTAGTTTCCCAAGGTAATACGTATTATTTTTGTATCACCAATAAGGTAAAAACCAACAAAATGGACGACATACTCAATAAACTCCTGGAGGCTGTGGAATTTGGCAAAATAGACAAAAATTCCCCCTACCCTCCCCAATTAAAAGGACAGGATGGATCACGTGAAATTACTATATCAGCTATTGAAGCAGGTATCGCCCCGCAGCAAATTCTTGAAAAAGCCTTAATTCCAGCAATGGGAAGGGTAGGTAAGAAATTCTCCGAAAATAAAATTTTCGTTCCTCAAATGCTGATGTCTGCAAAAGCAATGAGTGTTTCGATGGTACAACTAAAGCCGTTTTTAATCTCCGGAGAAATGAAAACCCGGGGAACATTTATTATCGGTACCGTTAAAGGTGATTTGCATGATATTGGGAAAAACCTTGTTTCTATGATGGTTGAAGGTGGCGGCTGGTCCATTATTGATTTGGGCGTTGATGTCAGTTCGGCACGGTTTATTGAAGCGATAAAGAGCAATCCGGGAGCCATTGTAGGACTATCGGCACTGCTTACAACCACCATGAACAGTATGAAAGAAATTGTTGAAGATATTAAAAAGCAAGTGCCTGAAACCAGAATATTTGTGGGCGGAGCACCGGTAAATGACGAGTTCTGCCAAAAAATTGGCGCCGATTATTATGCAGCCAATCCTCAAAAAGCAGTTGAATATCTAAATAAATTGGCCTCCTAGGTAAAATTAATTGTTTGCCATAAAGTCCACCATCTTGCGAAAGAAAATTGATTTTCTATTAAAAAAATTACACAATGAAATATAAAAGTTTAGTAATCAACGCTCCTGAAGATTTAATATTCGGGATTGCCCCAAAACCTGTAAAAACACGTCGTGGTTTGGAGATTGGAGGAGGTCAGGTCTATACTGAACTGAATTTTACGTTGCCCGTTATGAGTATTAACGAAAGCACGCTGAACCAGGTTTTCGAGCATTACCGCGAAATTGCCGAAGGGGCCCTGGCACGTGCAGTGGATATGCATTCCAAAGGGGTTGTTCTTGAATTTGAAACATTGCTGGAAATGACGAAAACGCCCGATATAGCGGTTGAAATCGTTAAAATAATGAATGATAGTTGCGAAAATTATTACCAAAAATACGGACTAAAATCGGAAATCAGACTTACGCCTAACGACTTGCGGGAATTTGAAAGGCCTGCCAAACAACGTACTTCAAAATATCTCGATTTGATGATGGAAGTATTTGAACGTGGTATGATGGCCGGCGGTGATTTAGTCTCCATTGAAAGCACTGGTGGCAAGGAAGTATCCGATGAGGCTTTAATGATGTGCGATATCAAGGGAGTAATGTTTGCACTTATCGTTTTAGGCGTTCGAGACATGCAATTTCTCTGGAAAAAAATAGTTGCATTGGCAAATAAGCAGGGAAAAATTGGCGGAGGGGATTCAGCCTGTGGTTTCGGCAATACCGCTATGGTTTTAGCAGAAAAAAAGTACATTCCAAAGGTGTTTGCTGCGCTGGTAAGAGTCATCTCTGTGGTTCGTTCCATTGTTGCCATTGAAGAGGGTGCCGTTGGCCCAGATAAAGATTGCGCATATGAAGGCCCATTTCTGAAAGCAATTACCGGTATCCCTATTTCGATGGAGGGGAAAACCTCAGCTTGCGCTCATTTGAGTCCCATAGGAAATATTGCATCGGCCTGTGCTGATTTATGGAGCAACGAATCTGTCCAAAATATCAAATTACTATCCGGAATGGCTCCCACAGCCTACCTGGAACAACTGGAATATGACGTACGTCTGATGAACCAATCCTTAATTACCGGCAATACTCGTTTGGTCTTACAGCAATTACTGGTTGCTTCGGATGTATATACGGATCCCCAAGCGTTAGTTCTTTCCCCTGAGAATGTAATCCGTATTTCCAAAGAACTGATCAAAGGCGACTCTTACGTGGCAAATGCTAAAAATGGAGGAATTGCGGCCCTCGATATTATCGAAGAGGCCCTCGAATCAGGGAAAATGCAGCTTCCGAAAATGGAAACTGATTACCTTTCTGTTCTTCGCGACGAATTAAATAGTATCCCAAATAATGAAAGCGATTTTATAGCAATGATGCTTCCCATTATTGATCAAAGCAAATTTATTCCTTCGGAATACGGCTTGTAAATAAAATATCAACTTTTTTTAGAATGGTTAGTTTGGTTTTTAGTTGGGCGGTTCTTTTGAACCGCCTTTTTGTTTTTGCCCCATATTAAATCTTACACTGTTGCGTACGTTCCAAAGTTAATAAAGCGATTATCACTGAATAACTCCTGTTGTTTTCGCCTGGCATGAATTGATAAAATTATTCTAAAACAATAAAAAAGTTGTCCTATTTCAATTGGCTGGTTATTACTAAACCGTGAAAACCTTTTTTCAAGTCATTAACAATTTAACTTTGTGGTATCTATTTTTGAACAAAAAGCCATCACAGCAGCTATATTTGTATTCACAAGTTTTATCAGCTTTTACCCACTTTATGTGGCTTTTGGATTAAGTACTAACAAGAAAAAATAATTACCGATATGTTTGATACAATTAAAAAATTATTTGGGGTAGAACCAACCGACTATGCGCAGTTAATGGCCGATGGTGCAATAATCTTAGATGTTCGTAGCAACGGCGAATATAGTACCGGTCATATAGAAAACTCCGTCAATATTCCGGTTGATAAATTAGCGGCCAATCTTAACAAGTTAAAATCAAAAGACAAACCTATTATCACTTGTTGTGCATCGGGAATGAGAAGCGCTTCAGCAAAAGCTATTTTGCAAACAAATGGTTATACAAATGTCCACAATGGCGGGCCATGGCAAAGTTTAAACCAGAAAATAAAATACAAAACGGAATAAAGCTCACTCAGTATTAATACCTACCTATAAATAGTTATTCAAAATACCAACGTTATGGTATTGATGTTAACTTTTATTAACCGCAACTTTGACAAAATTAAATTTATAAAAAATTATAAATCCATCACCTATGAAGAAATATGCCTTTATTTTGATGCTGTCAATATTCTTTGGTCGGGTAGTTTACTCACAAACTACCAACGATATATTAAATGTTCTGGTACAACGAAAGCTGGTTACGCAGGAGGAAGCTGACTCACTGAGAGCGGATGCCGCCCTTAAACAGCAGGAATCCGATGCAAAGAAAAAGTCGTTTCTGGTTACCGCAGCCAGAAGTATTCAGTTTGCCGGATATACCCAGGTACGCTACCAAAACCTCGAAGAATCAGGAAAGAAAAGTGGTTTCGACATCCGCCGTGCCCGGATCGATGTAAGAGGCACCATATCTCCTTATTTTGGATATCGTTTGCAGCCGGATTTTGCAGGAACATCAACAGGAGCATTTGCTAAATTGATGGATGCTTACGCCGAAATTAAAATCGGAGACTTCCTCAATTTTACCCTAGGTCAACAAAAGGTCGCCCTATCTTATGAGAACCAAATATCCGATAATAAGTCTGAAAATATAGACCGTTCACAGGTGGTTGAAGCATTGGTTGCACGTAGCAAAGATGTAATAGGCAATCAGAATGGCCGCGATCTGGGAATACAAGTAAACGGAAGTTTATTTACGCTAAAAGATCACCCTTTTCTGGACTATTATTTGGGCTTATACAATGGCACGGGTATCAACGCAGCTTCGGATAACAATACCTCCAAAGATGTGGCAGTTCGTTTGGTACTGCATCCTTTAACCGGTCTGTCTTTAGGAGGAAGTTATTACAATGGCGTTGGAAACTATCTTCTTGTTTCCTCGGATAAAACAACAAGTAATGAGGGGCGCAATCGTTGGGGAGTTGAATTGGTATATGAATCTAAAAACCTCTCCTTACATAGTGAGTATTTAAATGGGAAAGACAACTTTATTACCAAAAATGGTTATTATGCTCAGCTGGCATATTATATTATTTCTCAAAAATTCCAGGTAATAGGCAAATATGATTATTTTGACCCGAACAAAGACATTTCTGATAATGCCTCAACAGTGTACACTCTCGGATTGAACTATTACTTCAACCCATTTGTGAAGTTGCAGATTGCCTACAACCTTAAGCGGGAACAAGGCCCACAAATCAGTAACAATTTTGCAGTAGCTCAATTTCAAATAGGATTTTAATTTTTATATATAAAATAATGAAGAAGATAATAGTATTTTTCAGTGTTTTACTCGTACTGGCCAATGGCTCATTCTACAAAGTTTATAGTCAGACCAAAGACGATCTTAAAGGAAGTATAAGCATAACAGGCGCTTTCGCATTATATCCGATGGCTGTGAAATGGGCCGAAGAATTTAAAAAAATCCACCCCAACGTAAAAATAGACTTATCTGCCGGAGGGGCTGGTAAGGGCATGACGGACGCACTATCAAAAATGGTTGATATTGGAATGGTTTCGCGTGAAATATATCCCGAAGAATTAAAAAAAGGCGCCTATAGTATAGCGGTAACCAAGGACGCCGTTGTAGCCACCATCAGCGCATCAAACCCTCAATTGGCGGATATCCTTGCACACGGGTTAAAAAAAGATGCGGCCAATAATATCTGGATAACCGGAAAAGTCACCACGTGGGGCCAGGCAACGGGAATCAAAAGTGCCGCCCCAATACGTGTTTATACCCGTTCCGATGCCTGCGGTGCTGCAGAAAGCTGGGCCAAATACTTTGGCAAAAAACAGGAAGACCTCTTGGGTGTTGGTGTTTTTGGCGATCCCGGACTTGCCCAGGCAGTAAAAAAGGATCCTCAGGGGATCGGCTACAATAATATCGGCTATGCCTATGATGCAAAAACGAAGAAACCAAATCCCGGAATCAAAGTAATACCACTGGATCTCAATAATAATGGCAAGATAGACCCCGATGAAAACTTTTACGGCACCCTCGATGAAATTGTAAATGCGATAGCAACCGGCAAATATCCTTCCCCTCCTGCACGCGACCTTTATTTTGTAACATCAGGAAAACCTTCCGGAAAAGTATTGGTTGAATTTATCAAATGGGTGCTCACCGATGGGCAAAAATATGTCCATGAAGCCGGATACATTAACCTCTCCAAAACAAAGTTAGAAAGTGAAATAGCAAAAGTAAAATAGTTCGTACCATTAAGAGCCAAGTATCAAGTATCAAGAGCCAAGATGACAAAGTGCAAGTAATTTATAACGTGTCTTGGTTCTTATATCTTGGCTCTTATGTCTTGTTTCTTATATCTTAATTTAAATACTTCTTCCCTGTGTTTTTTAACATTCCCCGGTATAATTACGACTCGTTATACATAAAAAGATATTTTTATCTTTATATTTGTAAAGTTTATCCTAAATTTTTGTTTACGATTTAATGAAAAAATCTTTTTCGATATTACTGGTCCTGTTGGTGTTGCTCTCGAGCTTACACTTTACCATAGCCACTCACTTTTGCGGAGGTCATATAGCTTTGGTAAAAGCCGGCTTGGAAGGCACTACAGCTTCCTGTGGTATGGAAAATGATAGAAAAAACTGTTCAACCGATTCCAAAGTTTTATCTACCGATTGTTGTAAAAACACCGCTCAGGTTTTATCGGTCGATAATTTTCAAACTACCCCATCACTGCAAATTCAAAAAATAAATCATACGTTACTGCAGGTATTCCTGGTACCTGTTCTTCAAATTTTAGATGTTTCACCTTTAATTGGTGCTTCTTTCGCAGATGCAGGTTTTCACCAGCCATTGTTGTCTCTTTCCGAGAGATTGGCCTTCATTTGTGTTTTCCGTAAATGATTTCTTTTCTTTTTTTATAGCTCGCGAGTTTTGTAAACACGCGTGAATTCTATTGCTATATCTTTTTATTTAATTTCTTTAATTTATTATAATTACAATGAAAACAGCAAAATTTTTTATTGCTGCTGTTCTGGCAGCAGTATTGGGCTTAAACTCATTTGCCCAGATGCACGACCATTCTAAGATGGCTGCAACCAAAACCGAAACCATTAAAGTGTTTGGCAATTGCGATTTGTGCAAGACCCGTATAGAAAAAGCCGCAAAGCTCGATGGTGTATCAAAAGCCGAATGGAACAAAGACACTAAAGTACTTACCTTAGTTTACGATCCATCTAAGATGAATAGTAGCGATATTCAGAAAAAAATTGCCGCCGCTGGTCACGATACTGAAAAATTTAAGGCAGACGATAAAGCA
>CAYZNC010000310.1:0-7984 GCA_964478555.1 uncultured Bacteroidales bacterium
TGGAAAGAGATAACGCCATTACAGCCTTAAGAGAAAGTGAAAAACGTTTTAAAACAATTGTTGCTAACATTCCGGGCATTGTTTACAGATTCTCCTACGACAAGGAATTAACTACCATGTATATCAGTATCGGCGTTGAACGACTAACAGGTTATCCTGCCCGTGATTTTATAGGTAATAAATTTCGCCGGTTTACCGATATTATTCATAGTGGCGACAGGGATTGGTTTTTTTCCATTGTTAAACAATCTATTGCACTTCGTAAATCGTATGTTCTTGAATACCGGCTATTGACCACTGATGAAGATTATATATGGGTTCGTGATGAAGGACAGGGCTTATTTGACAGGGATACGGATGAATTACTTTACGTCGACGGGGTAATATTTGACATCACCGAACAAAAGAATGCCGAAAAAGCAGTAAAAGAGAGTGAAGAACGATATAAACTTTTGTCAAATATAACCATTGAAGGCATCATCGTCCATAATAACGGAATTATTCTTGATGCAAATCTTTCCTTTTGTCGCATGTTTGGCTACGAATTAGAAGAGGTCCTAACCAAAGACATTCTCGAATTTCTTGTAGATGAGGAATATAAACATGTCCTTCATGAAAATATTGTGAATCACAATTCGAATCCATACGAAATTATTGCAAAACGGAAAGATGGCACAAAACTCTGGGTTGAAAATGTGGGAAAACCTTTCATTAATAATAGTGACAACGCGACTGTTATGGCTTTGCGTGATATTTCGGATTACAAAAAAAGTCAGCAGGCCCTGAAAATAAGTGAGAAAAAATATAGGTTGCTCTTCGAAAACATGACAACTGCGTTTGCACTTCATGAGATCATCTGCAATAAAGATGGTAACCCAATTGACTACAGATTTCTGGAAATAAATCCCGCCTTTGAAAAATATACGAAGCTGAGTATATCACATGCCCTAAATAAAACAGTACGTGAGGTAATACCAGGTATAGAACAATACTGGATAGATACCTATGGTAAAGTAGCGCTTACGGGCGAAGCCATTGCTTTCGAAAATTATGCCCAAGACTTAGGACGATACTATAGCTCCTGGGCCTTTAGTCCAAAAAAAGGACAATTTGCAGTAATCTTCACAGACGTAACCGAAAGAAAATTATTGGAAATTGAGCTGCAAAATCATAAAGAAAGTTTGGAAGATTTAATAAAAGAGCGAACAAAGGAACTGGATGGCGCTCGAATTGCTGCGCTGAATCTTGCACAGGATGCAAATATTGAAAAATTAAAAACAGAAGATGCGTTAGCCACCATAAAAAAACGTGAAACAGAGCTACATAAAGCTCAAACGCAATTAAAAGTTGCCTTACAATCGGCAGAAGCTGCCAGTCGTGCTAAAAGTGATTTCATTTCGCAGGTTAGCCACGAATTGCGTACTCCATTAAATGCGGTTGTTGGCTATTGTCAAATACTAAAAACATACGACAATATTACGGAGGAACAACTACGTTATATTGGAACAATAAGAGCAAGTGGCGACATTTTGTTATCCCTTATTAATGATATACTCGATTATGGAAAAATTGAAGCCAGGGAAATGGATATCGTGCAAAAGGAATTCGATTTAAAACTGCTTATTGCACAAATATTTGATATAAATAAAATTAAAGCTGAAGAAAAAGACCTATTGCTGGTGTACGAAGAATTATCGCCCATACCCCAATTTGTAAGAGGCGATGAACGTAAACTACGACAAATCCTGTTAAATTTACTGAGCAATGCCATCAAATACACAAATTCAGGTAGTGTAAAATTTAAAATATCCTGTGAAAATGAAGACAACAAAGACCAGTTCAAATTCATTATAGAAGACACAGGAATTGGCATTGCCGATGAACATCTGCAAACAATTTTTGAACCTTTCAAACAGGTAGGTGAACAAAGTAAGTTTGTCCAGGGTACGGGACTTGGACTTGCAATTACACAAAAATTCATCAATTTGCTTCATGGCAAATTAACGGTAAGTAGCAGGCCCGGTAAAGGAAGCCATTTTTGCGTCGAACTGGAGCTCAAGGTTCTAGATAAAAGTGATATTTTAAATCTTAAAACTGAAGTGTCCATTACAGGATATCAGGGGGAAAGAAAAAAAATATTAATAGTAGATGATAATACCACCAACATTTCCATTTTACATGAATTCCTCAAAAATTTGGGGTTCATTATGCAAACAGCCAAAAATGGGGAAGAAGCAGTTTCATCAAGCATGACATTTCATCCCGATCTAATCCTCATCGATTTAATTATGCCCGTTATGGATGGTCTCGAAGCCGTAAAAATCATCAGGAACACAGAGCAAATCGCAAAGATTAAAGTAATAGGATTGTCTGCATCAATCATAGAACCTGATCAAAAAAGCAGCTTTATATCCTTATGTAACGGTTTTCTTAATAAACCTGTAGATTTTAGTAAGCTCCTCATTGAAATTCAAAAATTGTTAATACTGGAGTGGTTATCGCTAAAATTAGATTATGCTGAAAATATGCCTGATAAGTCACTACATTATACTGAAATCCCAAACAGAAAAACCTTACTTGAGTTATTTAAACTGCTGGAAGTAGGTAATTTCCATGAAATAAAAGCCTTAACCAATAATTTAATTAAAGAAGATGAACTACTTGGAACATTTTGCAAAACGGTTCAAAAATATTGTCAAACTTTTGATGATGAAAAATTGACCAGCTATATACAACAATTCATTTAAAGTTCGTAACTTATATTTGTTAAAACCCTCGGTTATATTTAACCCTACCCCTACCAATAAGCCTTTGTATCAAGTTAATACACAAATGATATTTTATTTTATAGTAATGAACCAGATAAAACAGCATACCATCCTTATCATCGACGACACTCCGGCAGTAATAGAAGTGTTGCAAAAAATATTAACCACCCAGGGTTATGAGGTGCTGATTGCCACGTCAGGTAAAAAAGCATTGAGCAGACTGAAAGCAATAACACCTAACCTGATTTTGCTGGATATTCTAATGCCCGAATTTGATGGTTACGAAACCTGTACTTTAATTAAATCTAACGAAGCTACGAGGGATATTCCTATTATTTTTCTTTCAGCCCTGGCCGAATCTTTCGATAAAGTTAAAGCATTTCAATCGGGTGGCGTGGATTACATCACTAAACCAGTTGAGGCCGAAGAACTGCTGGCAAGAATCGAAACCCACTTAAAAATAAATTCTTTACAAAAAGAGCTGAAAGATATTAATGAATCACTAGAAGAAAAAGTAAAAATCCGAACCGCCGAACTGGATGAAACCAATACGAAATTGAAAGAAGAAATTCAACAACGTATTGCCACGGAAGACAAATTGATAGAAAGTTATGATTCGTTACAAAAAATTAATTATGAATTGATTAAAAGCGAAGAAAAGTTCAGGAACATATTTAACAGTACCAATGATGCCCTAACACTCATTAATTTCAATAACCACACTTTCATCGATGTAAATGAGGCATTTATAAAACTTTCTGAATACACCAAAGAAGAAATACTAACTAAAAAAACGTATGAATTCTTTGCCATGCAAACCATAGGAAAAAATGAGGAAATGCACCAGAAATATGCCGAACTCGAACAAACATCCCATTATGAAATAGAATTAATAACAAAAACCGGCAATCATATTCCTATTGAAATGAATAGTCGCATTGCTGTCATTGACGAAACACAGGCATTAATTTCGGTTATTCGCGATATAACTGAACGTAAAGTAACTGAACGCCGCATATTAAATGCAATTATTGAGGCTGAAGAACGAGAACGTAATCACTTTTCGCGTGAATTGCACGACGGTTTAGGTCCTGTGCTTTCGACCATCAAACTTTATTTTCAATGGCTTGCTGATACCCCCGAAGAAGAGAAAAGAATTGGCATAACTGAAAAAGGAAACCGAAACATTGACGAAGCGATACTCTCTCTTAAAGAAATATCAAATAATTTAAGTCCCAGAGTTTTAAATAACAACGGAATAGTACCGGCTATCCATAATTTTATAGGTCGTCTTAATGAAATTGAAAAATTATCAGTCGATTTTGAATACAATGCTGAGGTTCGTTTTGAAAAAAATGTTGAAATAACACTTTATAGAATTACCACAGAATTGATTAACAATACTATAAAATATGCAATGGCAACAAAATCCAGCATTAATCTACATTTCGATGAAAAATTACTAAAAGTATATTACAAATATACTGATAATGGCAAGGGATTCGATATAAACAACATACTAAACAACAGGAAGGGTCTTGGAATGACTAATATCATACAACGGGTAAATAGCCTTAATGGCAAACTGACTATGGAAAGTAGGGATGGGGAAGGAATTAAAGTGGAAATCGAATTGTCATTTTCAGGAATTAAGTAACTTTATATAAAAAGCGGTTATTATGTTGAAAACTGATAAACCAAACATTGTTATTGTCGACGACCACGTGATGTTTCGCGATGGTTTAAAATCGCTGATAGAACAACAAAATATTGGAAATGTAGTAGCGGAAGCTGAAAACGGTAAAAAGTTTCTTGAGATCATAGAAAAACAAAGACCTGATCTTGTGCTTATGGATATTGAAATGCCAGAAATGAACGGACTCGAAGCTACGGAAAATGCACTTCTAAAATACCCCGATTTAAGAATACTGGTACTTTCCATGTTCGGTGACGAAGATTATTACATACGTCTTATCAATGCCGGAGCTAAAGGCTTTATCTTAAAATCTTCGGGAAAACGTGAACTCGAGGAAGGCATTCGCGACGTTGCTTTAGGCGAAAGTCATTTTTCGAACGAATTGTTACGCCGGATCATTTTCAATGTCGGCAAAAACAAATCGGGGAAAAATCAAGGTTCAGGAAACGAAATTGAATTTACTAAACGTGAGTTGGAAGTATTGAAATTACTTTGCAACGGGTTATCTAATGCTGAAATTGCCGAACAACTAAATTTAAGTGTTAAAACCATTGAAACGCATCGCTCAAAATTATTGCTGAAAACAGGCATTAAAAATTCGATAAGCCTTGTACTATTCGCTTTAAAAAATAAAATTATAGAAATATAACATCCCTACTAACCCAGTAACGGATTTCAAAAAACAAATTGTTAGGCTAAAAAATCTACCTTAAATGCATTAAGCCTTGTAACCCATACAAGGCAGCGTATATTGTATCGTTACCCCATGGTGGCCTTTCATTACATTGGTAGGTAAACGCTTATAGGCGTGTTTATCTATTTGTTTTCGGTGCTGAAATAGATTATTTCACCATAAACAAGCTGACAAAAGGAGAAAGTAATAAAGTCAGCATTTTAAATTTATGAAACAAAAGGAAACTAACATTATATAAAATTTAAGGATCCAAATAGCAAATTTATATTTATGGAAAACAACTACTTACAATTCAAAGACATGTTTATCCAGGAAGCAAAAGATCTTTTGACAAACCTGGAAAGAGATTTGCTGGAACTGGAAAAGAACCCCGCAGAAAAAGAACTCATAGAAGCCGTATTCAGAGCTATGCATACTTTAAAAGGAGTCAGCTCCATGTATGGTTTCAGCAGTATAAGTGATTACACGCATTCATTTGAAAGCATATATCAAGCTGTAAGAGACGGGGTAACCACATTAACCAAAGAAATTTTTGATCTTACTTTTCAATCCATCGATCATATCCGGAACCTTTTGCAAGATGCAGAATTGCAAGATAAAAATAACAAGAAAAAACATACTCAACTGATTAACAGTGTTAAATCTGTTCTTGATAAACTAAATGAAACGGTTGCCGAAACACCTGTTGAACTTAGGAAGGAAGACACACAAAAGAAAAAAGACCGTACCTGGTATATTTTGTTGCGAACCAATGAAGATCTGGAATTCAGAGGCATTAAGCTCCTTAATATTTTTTATGACCTTAGCAACCTGGGTACTTTTAAAATTCTCAAAAACCCCTTTGTTACCGCCATCCAAACTGATGATCCCGAGGAATATTGGGGAGTTTTTTTATCAACTTCCTGCACACGCGATGAAATTGAGGAAGTGCTCATGTTCATTTTGGACGATTGTAAAATTATAAAGATTTCAGATTTTAACCTTTTCGATAAAGATATTACTGAGAAAAAGGGTACTGAAAATGGCCTGTCCATCCTCGATGCCATTGAACAGGAATTCAAAAAGCAGCCGGAGGAACAGACACCGGAGGAAAGTTCACAAAATGTGAGTTCATTTAAGAACGAGACTATTAAAGAAGTTAGTAAACAACTGACTTCGCGTATATCTGTAAGCGCTGATAAATTAGATACCTTAAACCATTTGGTTAGCGAATTGGTCACTACTAATTCGGAATTGTCCCTAGCCATCCGTACTAACCAACTGAACAAAATTAACCAGGCTGGCGAGAAAATTGAAAAGTTATCCAAACTTTTCCGCGAAAACGCGCTGGATATCAGGCTTGTACCTGTAAAAGATATGTTGGTACGTTTCAAACGGCTGGTGCGGGATTTATCGCTGCACCTGGGTAAAAAAGTAGATTTTAAAATACAGGGTGAAGAAACGGAACTGGATAAAAGCCTTATCGATAGCTTAGCTGAGCCGTTAATGCACCTTATCCGCAACTGCCTCGACCACGGCATTGAAATTCCTTCCGAGAGAGCGAAAAAAAATAAACCCGAGATAGGTGTTCTCAAATTTTCGGCGTACCAGGCCGGCAATTCTATTTATATCAAAATAAGTGACGATGGAAGTGGTATTGATCCTGATATTATCAAAAGGAAAGCTATTGAGAAGGGCTTCCTCACGTCCGACAAGCATTTATCAACCAAAGAAGTTTACGACTTAATTTTTCTGCCTGGGCTCTCAACTGCCCAGAGCCTTAGCGAAGTATCAGGTCGTGGAGTTGGTATGGATGTGGTTCGGAGAAAAATTCAGGATATCAGAGGAGATGTTGAAATTGAATCTGCAGTCGGTGTTGGAACCACTTTCACTATTCAACTGCAACAAACCATTTCTATTATCGATACCTTACTGATTAAATCGGTCAATACCTTCTTCTTAATTCCCCTTTCGGAAATTGAAGTGTGCGAGCAGAAAGACAGTATCGAAATTTTCAAAACGCAAAATAAATACGTTGAATACAATCAGGAACTTGTGCCTTATGTCCATTTAAGGAAAGAATTTAACCTTCAAAAAAACGATCTGGTTACTGAAAAAGTAATCTATATCAATAAAAATGAAAACCGTTATGCCATAATTGCCGATCAAATAATTGGTGAATATCAGGCAGTTATAAAGCCACTCCAAAACGTTTTTATGAAACATGAATTCCTTTGCGGGGCCAGTATAATGGGCGATGGAAATCTTGCTCTAATGCTGGATACTTCAAAATTATTGTCCAGTGCCTTTAAATCGGAATTAATACATTAATCATCAGGAGGAACAAACCATGTTCAGCAAAATAAAAATCAGAGGTAAACTTCTGATAAGTTTCGTTATAATGATTGCGATCGCGGGTATTATGTATCGAAATATGCCACTAAAAAAAAAAGGAGGAAATTGGTCGGCCAATAACCACTATGACGATTATGAACATCTGTAAAATCAGAGATTTATCAATATCGAAAAGTAACAACCAAATAGCTAAACCAGAGGAAATATAAAAATTTAAAACATAAAATTATGCAGACAAATATGACTATCGGGAGAAAACTTAATGTCGCCTTATTAATTATAGGAACTGTACTTGTAGCTATATCTGGCTATAATTATCTAAATTTGAATAAGTTGCAAAAATTACAGGATAAGGGTGATACGATGACGGATCATTTGGCGTACTCCAATGACAATAATGATCTGGGAAATAATTTATACAAAGTGATAGCAGATGCTGAAATTAACCGTGACTTAAAATCAACGGACACAGATTGGAAGAAAATAACAGAG
>CAYZNC010000311.1:0-7961 GCA_964478555.1 uncultured Bacteroidales bacterium
GAAGCGCTAATGCTGTTGGTGACATAGATAGGTTGCTAAACGGAATGATCCTGGCATTATTCCAGGAACCGTTTTTATACTCGGCTACAAACATGTTGTCTGTTACCTCTTTTCCAAACCCGAGGTTGTTAAAGTCAACCTCACCAATTCGGCTTTTGCCAGCCTTATGAACAGTAATTTCGAATGAATTAAACATAATATTTAGATTTACATGATGATTTTAAGACAAATTTGCGTTATTTTGTATTACCAAAACAGATTCAGTTTCATGTTTTTTAACCATATCAGAATTTTGTAATGAAAACACTTCTAAGCGATAAAGATCAGCATATCTATCAGCAAATTGCTGATAATGTTGAGAAATTGATCATTAATGAGACGATGAAAGCAGGAGATAAACTGCCTTCCGTAAGGATATTGAGTAAAGAACAGGGAATTAGCGTGTCTACGGCATTTCAGGCATATTATGCACTGGAAAGTAAAGGTCTTATTGAGTCGAGACCAAAATCAGGCTATTACGTTAAATATAATCCGAAGAAATTCGCAAAACTTCCGCAAAAATCCAAACCGGATGAAATAGAAAGCAATATTAGTGTGAATGACATTACATCGCGCATATATAATGATCTCGATGCTGAAAATATTCTCCGTTTCTCCATGGCTATTCCACCTGCTGAGCTATTACCAGTCGCCAAACTCAATAAGGCAATTATCAGGGCTGTGCAAAAAACAAAAGACAGTGGCACCTATTATGAGCATAAACAAGGAAATATTGAACTCAGGAAACAAATATCAAAATTGACTTTTAATTGGCTTGGTCAAATTCCGGAACATGAAATTATAGTAACTGCTGGTTGTAGCGAGGCTCTTGTGATAAGCCTTAAAGCAGCTACTAAGCCGGGAGATACTGTCGCTATTGAAAGTCCCACATACTTTGGGATATTACGTATTTTGGAATTACTGGGGTTGAAAACTGTTGAAATACCTACAGATCCTGAAACCGGGGTTGATCTCGACATGTTAAAAAAGAGTATTTTAAAATTCAATATCAAGGCATGTTTGTTTATTACCAATTTCAATAATCCGCTTGGCTGTTGTATGCCTGACATTACAAAAAAACTATTGGTGGAGATGCTCTCGGAATTAGCAATTCCTTTGATTGAAGATGATATTTACGGAGAACTGTTTTTTGGAGCGCAACGGCCTCTGACCTGTAAATCGTTTGACAGACATGGCTTAGTACTTTATTGCACGTCCGTTACAAAATCTATAGCACCAGGCTTTCGTATAGGATGGGCTATTCCCGGGGAATTCCTTCAAAAGGCAAGTAATATTAAAATTGCCTATTCAGGTCCCACGGCTACTGTTACACAAGCAGCATTAGCTTATTTTCTTGGTAATGGCCGGTATGCGTATCATTTAAAAGAAATGAGAAAAAAGTTGTATACACAGTGTCTTAGATATATACAGGCAATTACAGATTATTTCCCGGATGATACCCGGGTATCTCGTCCGCAGGGAGGTTTTGTACTCTGGATAGAATTGAATAAAGAAATAGACACATTTGTACTGAATCAAAGGGCACTGATGCAAAATGTTTCGTTTGCCCCAGGCCACATCTTTTCGTTACAACCAAAGTACAAGAATTGTCTGCGTATTAGCTTTGGGCAACCGTGGAGCTGTGAGATCGAAAGAGGGTTAAAGATCATCGGAAAATTGGCGGGGGCGATGATCAATGAGAAATGAACAATGAGAAATGAACAATTGAGAAATGATGCTGCATTAAGATTGATTAGTAAATATTTTAATTCATAATAACATGGGACTGATTCGTGAACCCAAAGGCGTTGATTTTTTTGTAGATCCAACACCATTGACTGATAAAGAAAAGGCAAGGATTAGTGAGATTATTGCTTTATATAAAAAGACTGGACTATAGGCAGAATTCAAATCAATAAAATCGGCACGACCAATAAGTAAAAAGAAGCACAGCGCGCAACATGCTGTATAACTATTTCTGTTGCATTACTTACATTAAAATTGTTACTTCTAATTTAATTTAGTAATGGTGCGATATTTTGATACTCCGACACCGCACCAGTTCATAGGATTACCGTTAGTCAACATTGAAAAAGTGTGCCGAGATGAATTCATTTCCAAATTTTAAAATTTAGTTCAATTATTTGGAAATGAAGTAAAACAATTTTACTTTTAATTGGTTATTAAGGAAATAAATGCAACTATTGCGTTAGAGAATTTGGATCGTGGACAAATGCAATAGATTTTCTTCTTTGAAATTAAGTACGATCAACCCATAAAGTAATTTTCAATGATTTCCAGGAGTGTTGCGAAAGATTTTCCAATTGTTTGTGTAGGCGGTTCAGCTGGGGGACTTGACGCTTACATCCGGCTTCTACATAATCTACCTGCAGATATGGGCGTTGCTATCGTCATAGTTAATCATTTGAGAACTGTAGCCACTATGCTCCATGAGATTCTTCCACTCCATACAACGATGCCTGTTGAACTGATTACGGAAAGACTGGATATTCAGTCTGACCATGTGTTTATCATACCTGAAAAACGCGACTTGCACGTTTTAAATAATGAGTTCCGCCTAAAGCCAATATCAAAACCTCGCGGCTGGCCCGATGTGATCACGGTTTTTTTACGTTCACTCATAAAGCACTGGGACGGCATACTTATTGCTGTCATTGTATCTGGCTATGACGGTGATGGAGCAGAAGCTTTATGCGGAATTAAAGAAGTTGGTGGCATTACCATTGCGCAGAAGCCGGAGACAGCTGCACAACCGGATATGCCAGAAAGCGCAATAGCAAGCGGGTGTATAGATTTTGTTCTTTCACCTGAGGATATAGCAAAAGAAATTAAAAGAATCACGAATGCCGGTAAAAAGTAATATAAAATTAGCGACATCACTGGACAGTCACGAGGATATCACCGACAAAAAAAAGCGCAATATCAGCTAAATAAAAATTGGACGAAGGAAAAGTTGCCTTACCCCTAATTTTTAACACCCATCTGGCAAGTCTTTTCGCTCACGATAAAAGCTTATAGTTACTAATATCCTTAAAGCCCCTGAGAAACTCTTCGATATTAAGTCGTTTTTTCCCTTCTGCCTGAATGTTTTTGATTTTCAGATAGCCATCCTGCAAGGCCACTTTTAGCCATCGTTTCTCATCGGAAACAATGGTGCCAGGCTGTAAATTGTGGGTAGCTGGTTCTTTTTCCGTTTCAAAAATTTTGGCTGAAAAAGTTTCGTTGGTTTGCTGGTTGGCAAAAATGGTCCATGCGGTTGGGTATGGGCTCAGCCCCCGAACAAAATTATAGATGGTTGCAACCTGGTTGTTCCAGTTAATTTTGCAATGCTCTTTAAAAATTTTAGGAGCAGTTTTTAGCACATCCCCGGAATGTTGTGAAATTTTCGGATAATTTCCTGCGATTATAGCCGTAACTGTCCTTACAAGCACACTGGCTCCCATTTGCATAAGCTTATCGTGCAATGTGCCGGCATTGTCCTCTTCAGTTATTTCGATTTCTTCCTTATGGATGATATAGCCGGTATCAATTTCTTTTTCAATAAAAAAGGTAGTCACACCCGTTTTGTTTTCTCCGTTGATAATGGCCCAGTTGATTGGTGCTGCGCCCCTATATTGTGGGAGTAAAGAGGCATGAAGGTTAATGGTACCACAAGGGGGTTTGCTCCATACAATTTCCGGTAGCATTCTAAACGCCACTACCACGTATAAATCTGCCTTTAAAGAGTCTAATTGTTCAATAAACACTGGATCTTTCAACTTTTCGGGCTGTAACACCGGAATCTGAATCTCTTTGGCGTATCGTTTCACATCCGATTCCTGAAGTTTTTGCCCCCTGCCAGCGGGTCTGTCAGGGGCAGTAACAACAGCAACTACGTTAAAACCTTCCTCATGCAGCGATTTCAATGATGCTACAGCAAATTCTGGAGTTCCCATGAAAACAATGCGAAAGTTCGAGTTCAAAGTATAAAGTATAAAATATAAAGTACTAAGTACTTTATTTGCGTTTTTCAGGTCTATCTACCAATTCCAAAAAATGTCCCATTTTATTCTTTTTTGTCAGGAGATAGAATTCGTTATGAACATTGGGTTCCACTTCAAGCGGAACATTTTCCACAATTTGCAATCCATAACCTTCTAAAGCAGCTCTTTTTACAGGATTATTAGTCATCAACCGTATTTTGCTAAGACCTAACTCTCTGAGAATACTCGCTCCTGTTCCGTAATCCCTCTCGTCAGCCTGGAAACCAAGATCAATGTTGGCTTCTACGGTATCCCGGCCTTCTTCCTGCAGTTTGTATGCCATAATTTTATTAAAAAGTCCAATCCCACGACCTTCCTGATTCATATAGAGCAAAACGCCTTTTCCCTCTTTTTCAATCATACGCATTGCCTGGTGCAATTGCGATCCGCAATCACAGCGATATGATCCGAAGATATCTCCGGTAACACAGGAGGAATGTACCCGAACCAGAACAGGTTCATCCTTCTTCCATTCTCCTTTAATTAATGCAATATGCTCCAGTTTGTTTGAAATCTGCAAAAATGGAGTAAGCTTAAATTCTCCATATTTAGTAGGCAACTTAACGGTTACGCCTTTTTTGATAATGGTTTCGGCTTTAAGGCGATACTTAATCAGGTCTTCGATAGAGATTATCTTAATACCAAAATGCTTCGAAAGTTTCATTAATTCTGGCAGCCTTGCCATGGTTCCGTCTTCGTTCATAATTTCTACCAAAGCACCACCGGGCTTAAGACCTGCCAAAATGGTAAGGTCAACTACGGCTTCTGTGTGACCAGCTCGTCTTAATACACCTTTCTCTCTTGCTTTAAGCGGGAAAATGTGTCCGGGTCTTCCTAAATCAGAAGGTTGTGTATGAGGATCAACCAATGCCTTTATGGTTTTAGCTCTGTCGGAAGCAGAAATGCCAGTGGCGCAGCCATGTCCAATTAAATCGACCGATACTGTAAACGGAGTGGCATGTATGGCAGTATTTGTATCCACCATCATGTCTAATTCCAATTCTTCACAACGTTTTTCCGGAATAGGTACGCAAATGAGTCCCCTACCGTTTGTTGCCATAAAATTGACAATTTCAGGAGTAATCTTTTCAGCAGCAACAATAAAATCGCCCTCATTCTCCCGGTTCTCATCATCAACCACAATCAGTAACTTTCCATCCTTTATATCAGTTATGGCATCTTCTATGGTGTCTAACTTAAATAATTTAATGTCTGTATCCATGTATAATAAAAATTAAAGTCTCTTGGCCTTTTCCCAGTTAACTGACTGGAAACCTTTTATGTACCTTATTATACCGGCAACAATGGCATAATTCATGGTAATCATATAATAAGGTGCAAAAATAATACGTAAACGTGTTTTTGAGTTACGAAAAACCCATCCATTTAATGCCAATAAGTAAAAAATAGATTGAATTAGTATAAATATTTGATATACAGTGCTTTTAGTGTACACCACAAGATAAATATTTGTAATCAATACCAATACGGTAGCAAACGGTACAACTGTCCATCTAATCACTTTATGAGACCAATACTGATATGAAAGCATTTTATACTTAAAAATGTTCAACAAGCTTGTCATGCGAATAAGCGTTTGCATACTGCCTGCCCCAATACGGACTTTACGTTTCAATTCCTCGGGAATGCTTATGGATGCTCTCTCACTTGCAATGGCTTTGGACGCATATTTTATAGCATATCCTTTTTGTGCAATGCGCATTGAAATTACAAAATCATCCAGTATAGTGTCGGGTTCCGCTGCTGTAAACAGTTCAGTACGTATGGCATATAATTCACCTGCTGCTCCGATAGTTGAATTAACGCACGATTCCAGTTTCTTTATAAAAGATTCGTATTTCCAGTACAACCCTTCACCATTGCTAACAGCACTATCAGATAATTGTTTCAGAATACATTTCTCACCAGCTACACAACCTGTGTTTGGATCTGAAAAATAACCGATTATTTCCTTAATGGCTTGAGGTTCTAATATTGTGTTAGCGTCCGAAAATACAACAATGGGTGTTTTCACATAGGGCATAGCTCTATTGATGGCCCCAATTTTACCATTCCTTTCCTCATGATGCAGTACCTGGATATCGCTTCTTTGCTTTAATATTAGCTCAGAACCATCTGTTGACCCGTCCGTTATCCATAACTGAGTTATTTTTTCTTTGGGATAATCAAGGACAGCTGTATTCAATAATTTGGCTTCCAGTATATCTTTTTCATTGAAGGCTGCAATCAACAAGGTAATTGGAGGAAATTCCTGAACAAACACTCTTCTTTCTTTATGTTTAAGAGCAAGTATGATCAGCAATATAACGGCATATCCTATGTATGAATAGGTTATCAGAAAAAATAAAGTCCAAAAAATTATCTCAATTATCATTTTTCAAAATTAGTCACTTGCCCGAGTCATCCTATCGGGTGTTATTATGATTTTTCGGTAAAAATTTATCAAATCAGATGTGATGGCTAAAATATTAAATCTTTCACGAACAAGTACCATTGCATTGTCCGATATTTCTTTAATTAAACCCGGATTTGAAATCAGGTTCTTAATGTGATTAAGGTAATCATCAGCAGTTTCGGCTAAAAGTATATGTTTACCATTTACCGCCGGGATGCCACTTACTGCTTTGGACGATCCTATAACCACTTTGCCATAAGCCATGGATTCTATAATTTTTACACGTATGCCACTTCCTGAAAATAAAGGAACTACATTAAAAGTATAGGGTTCAATAAAAGCCAAAGCTTCGGGTATTTCGCCATGAAAAATAACCCCTCGTTTGTCTTTTAGAAAGGTAATAAAACCTTGAGGTGCATTTCTTCCGGCAACATGAAATTCAAAATCGGGAAACGCTTCAATGATTCTTGGCCATACTATCTTTACAAACCAATTGAGTGCTTCCTGATTTGGAATCCAATCAAGAGCACCCAGGAAATATAATGTTTTTAAATTAGGTTTTTTGTTGTAGATGTTTGTGGGTAAGGATATTCCAAATGGCACTACGTTGGCTGTTAAGGCAGGTGAATTGCGCTTCAAAATCTGGAGATCATTTTCGGTTACTGTTGTAACTCCGTCTACTTTAGTTAATTGCATAACCTCGTACTTTTTAAGACGAGAAGTTTGTATTTTTAAGTAAACTTTTTTAAAAATATTTTTCTGGTTATGGGCAATGTCACTCCACAAAATGTGCTCCACATTATGTGCACGCAGTACCACAGTTGATGTAGTATGTGTCCTGATAAAAGGAATATACGGACATAAATATATGCCCTCTATTTGAACAATATCGGGGTTGTTAAGTTCGATAAGTTCCCCTAATCTCTTCGTAAATTGCTCGTTTATAAATCTTTCTACGAGATAAGGATAATGTGTGAAAAATAAGTTCTTCAGCGCACTATACCAACGGGGAGTGGTATCCATAACAACCGGATAAATGTGAATAGCTGAAGGTAGGTCCTTATATACCTGTTCATCAATAAAATGTTTAGGAGGATTGACTGCCAGTATATCCACCTGATGACCTAAGCTGGATAATGCATTGGAGAAAAAATATACACCTGCAGCACCTCCATCCAAGGGAGGGTATGGAACTTTTGTACAAAGCTGGAGTATCCTCATTTACTAACAGAACTTTGAGACTTTTTGGAAATCTTAAAAATCCTTTTTATATAAAGCACGTAAGTGTCTATATTCATCATTGCGGAATCTCTGGTAGCCTTGTGAATAAGGAAAATACCGGTAGGTAGTAAAATAATACCTGAAAACCACATTCCGAAGACCGTACTTACCACACCTTCACGTGCAAATTTTTCGCCCATGAGCGAAATAATATAATAAATTACAAAGAAGAAAACGGAAAT
>CAYZNC010000312.1:0-4868 GCA_964478555.1 uncultured Bacteroidales bacterium
TACGGACACCATTAAACCTATAATGATTGCTCCGGAAACATCAACAAATCCGGCTGCAGGAGTAATAGCTACCAAACCTGCCACGGCACCGGTACAAATACCAACCACGGTAGGTTTTTTATTGATAAACCAATCTAACAGAACCCAGGAAAGGGCAGCCGCTGCAGTGGCTACATGAGTTGTCAGGAATGCATTTGCGGCCAAACCGTCGGCAGCCAAACCACTACCTGCGTTAAAACCGAACCATCCAAACCAGAGTAAGGCAGCGCCTATGACAACCAACACAACGTTGTGCGGTGGCGTTGGCCTGTTGTCATAGTATTTGCGCTTACCTATCATTAATGCTGTTACTAATGCTGCAATACCTGCATTCACGTGTACAACTGTTCCCCCGGCAAAGTCAAGCGCATGTAATTGAGCCAACCATCCATCAGCAGACCAAACCCAGTGAGCAACAGGGTTATAAACAATAATGGCCCATAGAACAGAGAATATTAAAAAGCCACGAAACTTAATACGTTCTGCGAAAGCACCTATAATCAGCGCAGGTGTTATGACAGCAAACATACACTGATACAGTACAAATATAATATGCGGGATACGTTCCGTAGGTTGTGAAATATAGTAAGGACTTACATCATTAATATGTATACCCTTCAAAAATGCCCAGTCGAAACCACCAATAAAAGGAGCCAATGCGCCTTTTGATGATCCGAAAGCATTGCTATAACCAAATGCCACCCATTCCAGTGTAATTACTGACATTAAAATAAAACACTGCATTAATAAATTAAGTACATTCTTTTGACGTACCAAACCTCCATAAAACAAAGCTAATCCTGGAATTGTCATTAGCATTACCAGGGCTGTTGCCACAATCATCCATGCTGTATTTCCAAAGTTGATAACGGGGGTGGGGGTTACTGCCGAACTTGCTGCCTGTGCCATCAGGAAACCAGGCACGGCAATCATTAATATCGTTAATCCAATATATTTTGATAGTTTTTTCATCCTTGTGTTTTCTTTTGTGTTGATTAGTTTATCAGTTATTTTTTATCGTATAGTGATTCATCACCCCGATCACCGGTACGGATCCGTATCGCTTGATCAATGGTGGTTACAAAGATACGTCCATCGCCACTTTCACCTGTAAAGGCAGCTTTAAGAATAGCACCGATAGATTTTTCCATGTTCATGTCACGAACAACAAATGATAAAAATACCCTGTCGATGGTTGTAACATCGTAGGCAACACCTCTAAAAATAAGTCCTTGCTTGGCAGTTCCCTGACCTTTCACATCCCACCAGGATAGAAAGTCGATATCTGCCTCGTGCAAAGCTTTTCTTACCTCCTCAAATTTTCTTTTGCGAATGATAGCTTCGATTTTTTTCATGGCCCAATAAATTAAAAAATAGAAATTTTAAACAATAGTATTCTAATTGATCATTTTTTGGCCAAAATAAACCATTTTTTTTTACAATCTAAAATTTATTTAGATGTTTTGCTTAATTATTTTAAAAAATATAGAATTAATCTATGCCGGAATGACTTAGAAGCAAAGTTTGCTTAAAATTTTAAAGACAATTAAATTATTTCACTGAACGACGATTATAGTTATCCTTTCATAAGCGCCCAAATTAAAATAGAAACTGCCACTATGCTAATGATCGCAGGAATCCAAATAGGTCTGGTCCTGTATTTGAAATCGATGCCAATGTATTTAGCCCAAAAATAATTGTATAAAAATGAAGCTCCAATTGCATTTAACCCAACAATGATAATTGAAATCCCTCTTTCTAAAGTACTCCACGTTAGTCCGATAACTAAAAATGTTAATGCAGCGGAGCCAAGACTGAATAGTAGAACAGGTAAAATCTTTTTCTGCTTGCCAATCACTTTAAGGTTAATAGATAAAAGAACCCCTCCAAAAAGAACAGAGAATAAAATTGAAAAAATATTGAGCGCCTGTCGGGAGAATAATTGAGGAGCTTCAATATCATAAACTATATTTTGTTGCCATTTTGGTAAAACCCAATTCCATGATTTTTTTGATTTAGAAAAGCTATCTATGCTTTTTTCACCTGGCTCTTGTCTAATATCGAACAATTCAACCCCTCTCCTGAATAGTTCTTTTTTTGCAGCAGTTATAAAAGCAGCTTTATGACTGCCATGATGGAGTACAATATCCTTTAATTCGGGATCAGTCATGGTCTTTACTTGTTCTTCAAATTGGTCATTCATAGTTTGTTTGTTTAAGTACAGGATGCTTTATTCAAAATATTTTTTTTCAAAAAACAACATTTAAGAAAATTAATCTAAAAGTTACAAGTTTTTGGATCAATGAACCATTTTATAACAAGTATTCAATTAAAAAGATTTAGATTTCGTTAATTCATGAAGTAAAGTGAACTATTTTATTATTCACTTTGTGATGGTTAAGTAAGAAAACAGGGCAACAAATAACTTACAACCCCCCAGCTATAATTTATTGTCACCCTGTAAACTAATCAAAAAATGTATTGGAATTATCTTGATAAAGGAGTTTCTGAAGCTTTATCCATTTTTATTCCGGCGTATCCTTCAACACCCATTTCAGGAATGTCAAGGCCTTCCATTTCTGTTTTAGCGGACACCCTGTTACCAACACCCTTGCCAATGAGTTTAAATATGATATAACTTATTGCCCCAATAACGATAAAGTTTGTTACAACCCCGATTGTTTGTGCTGTAAACTGAGAGGCATCACCGTAGAATAATCCTTTTACAGTACCAGCAACACCATTCCAGCCATCGCCGTATGTTCCATCTGCAAACAAACCAAGGGCCAAACATCCCCATGCGCCATTAATACCATGCACTGCAACAGCTCCTACAGGATCATCGACTCTTAGTTTTCTTTCTACAAAGAAGGCTCCTTCAACTGCCAGAAATCCAGCCACAACACCAATCAGGCCTGCAGCCTGTACATTAACAAAAGCACAAGGTGCTGTAATGGCAACCAAACCTGCAAGCAAACCGTTGACCATCATAGTTGGATCAGGTTTTTTACTACGGAAGAGCCACATCCAAAGTGTTGCGGCAATGGCACCGGTAATTGAAGCAATCAAAGTATTAACTGCGACTACGGAAATTCTTAAATCACCACCAGCTAAGGTAGAACCCGGGTTAAATCCAAACCATCCGAAGGCAAGGATAATGGCACCAATAACCGCCATTGGGATATTGTGTCCGGGAATAGCATTTGGCGATTTATCTTTGTTATATTTGCCAATACGTGGGCCTAAAATCCAAGCTCCAACAAGGGCGATAACACCCCCTGTCATGTGTACAACTGAGGAACCGGCAAAGTCAACGTGACCATGACCTAAGTGGAAGTTTGAACCTAATTGGGCTAACCAACCGCCGCCCCATACCCAGTTTCCAAAAAGTGGGTATATGATTGCCCCAACAACAACACCATAGATTGTGAAAGAAATAAATTTCCATCTTTCAGACATAGCTCCCGTTGGTATTGTAGCTGCAGTATCCATAAACACAACTTGAAACAGGAAGAGCGTAAATACCCCTACATCATAAACCCCTGAAAGAAAAAATCCTTTATAGCCAATCAAACCGAAAGCATGGCCGAACAGATTGATAGTTAATTCGTGGTTTAATCCATCGAATCCACCCAATGTTCCCAAGGCGCCAACACCTCCAAACATAAATGCAAAACCGCAAATCCAAAACCCAAAAACGCCAAGCCCGTATACAAATAAGTTCATGGCCATCGTATGAGCAGCATTTTTAGCTCTGGTTAATCCGGTTTCAACCATGGCAAATCCAGCCTGCATAAAGAAAACAAGAAAGCCGGTTAACAATGTCCACATGATATTGAGAGCTACTTTGTTGTGACCAACTTGATTAGCCACATCTGTAAGGGAAATTTGGGCTCCAGGTTTTGAAGGGGTTATTTCACTTGCATTACCAGTATTGGTTCCACTTGGATCCGGGGCTTTCTCTGCCATAGCAATGCCGTAGAATGAAGAACATGCAAATGCCAAAATTAGGCATGTCAATAATATATATATATTTTTCATAGTTTTAATTTTGTGGTTGTTATTTTTTATTTTTTATTTCTCATAATCTCCTTTAAGTGATTCATCACCATTTGTTTTGGTCCTGATTTTCCAGGCGTCTTCTATCGGGCTCACAAAAATACGCCCATCCCCGACTTCTCCTGTAAATGCAACGTTTAGGAGACAATCTACCGTTTTTTTAACGTTTTGATCGCGCACAACAATGGTGAGCAACCGGCGTGAAATAAACTCGGTATCTAAAACAGTACCGCGATAAACCCGTTCTGACTTTCTCTTTTCATTACCAACACCTGTAGTGTCCATGTAAGTAAAAAAATCAATGTCGATTTCATGCAAGGCAACTTTTACTTCATCAAATTTGGAAGTTCTAATGACAGCTTCGATTTTTTTCATGACCCAAAATTTAAAATTTAAACATTAATAGAATTAATAGTTATTTTTTTGCAATAATAATACATATTTATTTACGATTTAAAACTTTTTAATCTTTTTTGCTTAATTATTTGTATTTTTCTTTTGAGATTTATTTATTCATTTACAAATGAGATATTTATAGAAACCCTATAAATATAGGTTGCTTATTTTTATAATTACCTTTAAAACAATCAATTACTTTAAAATGTTGGAGATTTTGTTAATTCGAAGACCAATTGCAATAAACGAGACAATTCTACTAACCAAATGAAAACAGGGCAACAAAAATTAATAACCCCCCAGTCATAATTTTATGTCACCCTGTTATACATTACTAACTAAACTAACAACTATTAACTAACTAACTAACTAAC
>CAYZNC010000312.1:4968-7937 GCA_964478555.1 uncultured Bacteroidales bacterium
TAACTAACTAACTAACTAACCAAAAAATATTTGTTTTTCCGATAAAGTAGTTTCTACATCTTTATCTCATTAATATCTGCAACAGGTCATCTATTTCAGTATTTGCGGACTCCTGTTGTTATCACTTATTTTTCATATTCTCCTTTTAAAGATTCGTCTCCGCTTGTTTTGGTCCTAATTTTCCAAGCCTCATCTATCGTGGAAACGAAAATTCGTCCATCACCTATTTCGCCGGTATAAGCTACTTGCAATAAACAATCAACTGTTTTTCTTACATTCGGATCACGTACAACAATGGTAAGCAAACTACGACGAATATATTCCGTATCTAGTGCAGTTCCCCGATATACGCGTTCCTGTTTTCTCTTTTCATTTCCTACACCTGTCGTGTCCATATAGGTAAAAAAATCAATATCGATTGCATGTAACGCTTTTTTTACTTCTTCAAATTTTGATGTTCTAATAACAGCTTCTATTTTTTTCATGGCCAAAAAATTAAAATTGTAATTAAAAAAAAGAAAGAACAGGGAAACAAAATCTTACAACCCCCCAGCTATAATTTAATGTAACCCTGTTTTCTTCATAAGCTAAAATATTACTATTTTTTATATCGCTGGCATACCTAGTCCTTTATATACAACGATTCATCGCCACTCTCTCCGGTGCGTATTCTGTAGGATTCTTCACAGGGATAAACGAAGATCTTTCCATCTCCAATCTGACCTGTGTAGGCAGTCTTCAAAAGACAATCGATTGTTTTCTTCAGATTAATATCCCGAACAACAATTGAAAGTGTTCTTCGTGAAATGAATTCTACATCATCGGCTGTTCCACGATAAGAACCTTTTCGCTTTTTCTCATTTCCCACGCCCACCGTATCATGATAAGTAAAGAAATCTATATCAATTTCATGCAAGGCTTCTTTTACTTCCTGAAATTTAGAGACTCTTATGATTGCTTCAATTTTTTTCATATTTTCTTGATTTAAATTTTGTAACTCTAGTTTGAAAATGGTTTTTCAGAATTTACCAATTTTATTAATCATGATAAGCTTCTGCACCATGTTCCCAAACATCAAGTCCACCAGGGCCGGTTTCACCTTCAGGTTCAACGCGAAGTTTGTACGGATAGGGTAATTTCATAACAATCCACATTACAAAAAGCGAAACAAGTAATGTAGCCATGGTAATAGTAAAGCTACCAATTGCCTGAGCTTTAAGAACGCTCCAACCACCACCGTAGAAAAGGCCTGTTACAGGGGCTGAATTGTCGGCACCTAAAGGGCCGGTTGAGCCATATTGACCACTGGCAAATAAACCAAGAGATAATGTTCCCCAGATGCCTGCAAAACCATGTACTGAAACTGCACCAACGGGATCATCAATTCGAAGATATTCTAAAAGGTAAACGCCACCAAATACTACAAGTCCGGCAATTGCCCCCAGTACCACTGCTCCAAACGGAGACACCCAATAACAAGGACATGTAATAGCAACAAGCCCGGCCAACATACCGTTCAAAGCAAAACCGGTATCGAATTTTCCTTTAAAAGGTCCAAACCATAAAGCGCATAACATAGCAGCCAATGATCCTGTACAAGCTGCAAGTGTGGTATTTGTAGCAATACGGCCAATTCCTTCAAAGTCCATAGCTGAAAGCGTACTTCCAGGGTTAAAGCCATACCAGCCAAACCATAGCAGGAAAGCTCCTATAGTAGCCAAAGGTAAACTATGTGCTGCGGGTAATCCACCTTTTGCTTTATCATCACGTAAAAAGACGCGGCCAATGCGAGGACCTAACACAATTGCGCCGGCCAACGAGACCATACCTCCAATCGTGTGAACCACCGTTGAACCTGCAAAATCGCGGAATCCTTGTCCTAAAGAAGGTAAGAAATTTCCTGCACTACCCATTAAGGCTAAGAAACCGTCTGGGCCCCAAGCCCAGTGGCCAATAATTGGATAAATAAATGCAGTTACACAGATACTGTATAATATATCGCCACGGAAACCGGTGCGGCCAATCATAGCGCCTGAAGTAATTGTAGAAGCTGTATCAGCAAATGCAAATTGGAAGATCCAGTGGGCTAATATAGCTACGCCTGTTGTTTCATAGGTAGCCGGAGCCCCTTGTAGGAAAAACCAATGGTACCCTATAAAACCGTTACCATGACTGAACATAAATGCATATCCAATGGCCCAGAAAGAAACACCACAAATAGCTGTATCTAAAACGCATTCTACCAAAACGTTTACAGTTTCACGTTTTCTTGCAAAACCTGCTTCCAACATTACGAAACCGGCTTGCATTCCAAATACCAGAAACGCAGCCACAAGGGTCCATACTGTATTGATCGTGTTAATTACCGATGTTTCATGAACCGTATATGTATCCGCCGCCATGGCCGGTGTACTACCTAATAATCCGGGTATGATCATTATTCCAAGCCCGACAAGTACCAGACCGATCATTTTCCCAGCAAAGATTGTAAAACCTAATTTCCAATCCTTGGGTTTTGACATGTTTTCCCTTATCCGGGCAAAATATCCACTCTTTCGGGAGCTAATTTTTCTGATATCCATATTTATATTTTTTAAATTAGACAATACTTTTGAATCTTTTGGATAATAAATTCTATTGGCTCAGGTATTTATTTATTAGAAAGTTATTCCAAATACCAGATGTACATAATCACTTCTCTTATACCCTCCCGACGGATTGACAATAAATGTGGTCCTTAATGGTAATGAATAATCTTTTGTAATTTTCAAAGCTTTGGTTAATGTAACACCTACATTTACTACTTCAAATTCATTTCTGTAGGCTGTGTAGTAACTTCCCCAGGGGCTAAATCCAAAGAAGAAACTTGCAGGTCCATAATCATAGCCTAATTCAATATAGGTAGAATATGCCTGTTTTATTGATTTATCAGTACCCGTAGTATCTTTTTTATCAAAACCATAAAACAT
>CAYZNC010000313.1:0-7932 GCA_964478555.1 uncultured Bacteroidales bacterium
GCTGTTTAGCGGAAACCCCAATGAATTATAGCTATTCATAAAGGATTGATGAACTGAATTATCAAAATATAACCCACGGGAGGTTGACCCGCTAACATTATATATCAACATTTGCTTAGCGGCCGTTGTGTTAAATAAATTGATAACCTGATTAACCTCTTGTACATAGGTTGCTGGAGTAATAGTAAGATTAATATTAATAGGTGAAATACAAGATGGAAAGCACAATGAAAAGCCAAAAGAAGCAATATGAATTAAAGCGGCCTGAACTCCGGGCGGAACATTTGCCCCTTCATGAGGGCTATCCATTGATATGTATATTTGGGTTTGATGGTTATATCCTTGTGTCTCTAATTGACGCAGCGCATAACGAGCCACAAGCCCACCCATGCTAATACCCATTACAACATTGTTAGAGGTACTTCCTACTTTATTATTGTTCACCCATTTTATGACATCTTCCAGCAATAATGCGTTACGTGTTATATCGTCCGTACCATCATTATAATCAACGAAAACAATATCATAGCCATTATTGTATAAATAGCTCTCCAATGTCGGATAAGAGCTTCCTGTAATCCCGACATCTATATTTCCCGGAGGATCAGCATTTAAAGGGTCAGTATTTAAAAAATCATTAACAGTAAAACGTTGCTTCGGATCATTAAATATTGCCCACGGATCAAATCCTTTTGCTACGATAAAAGGTTTATGAATTTGACCATCCGTATTGCTGTTCAGGCAAACTGAAACAACAGCTCCTGCATCGTATGTTGTGGCAGGAAAAGGTGGAGTAAAATTAACGGAATAATAGTTACCATTACCGGATTTTAGCTGACCATTACTAAAATTTACCGCTATTTTACCATGCGTTTGCAACACGGTACCATCTGAAAAAGTGAAGGTAATCATGAAACTTTTGTTCCCAACTGAAGGATAGGATACTGTAAACGGGACATCCCAGTTTACAGTTTGAGCCCCGGTTCCATCACCCATATCTGCGGTCATTGATGTTATTGTCTTCCCCGCATTGGTGTAATATAAAGCCGATTTTAAGACAAATGGAATAGTCGAGCTTTTATAGCTGATTTGTAAAGGGCAAGCTGCAAAAAGTATTTTTGTTGCATAAGGATTTGCACCAGCAACATCAAAAATTTGGTCATTGCTAACGGTTACCAAACCTAGGGAATCTGCATTAGTATAAAGCTCATTATAGTTAATAAATATTGAGGCTATTGGAACAGGTTGTCCTGAAAGGTTTGAATTAATGGCGTCAAAAACGGTATTTTGAGAAGGCAATGTGCAATTGTCATTAAACCGTGAATTGTCCATATCGCCATACAAGGTGCGAAACACATTAATATCAACTTCGTTACTATCTTGAACGGCCCCGTTGTAATAAGCCGGTAAAATTATTTGTAAACCATAATCACTTAATAATCCAGTAGTAACCTTGCTGTGGTCAACATTGGCAAAAATATAGTTTACACGGTCCATATAATTGCTAAGTGTATCCTGTGCTTTAACTATGCCAGATACGAGAATTAAATAAAAAATGAGTAGAATATATTTTTGTTTCATAAGATTTAGTGTTAAAATTTTTATTCATATTTTATATCAAAACGTCCTTCCGTAACGTTTACAATAGAATCGCAATTTCCATTGCATCCCATAATGTTATATTTTTTTACATTAAAATTGAAGATGCCTGAGATAATAAAGTTAACGGTATCAAATTTTGTTATCTCTATTATCCCTGATGATGAAATTGAATCAGTTCGGTAACAGCAATTAGCATGCGCATCAGCAAAACCTGCGGAAACGTCCTTACTAATATTGTATTTTCCTGCAACAATAGGCAATTTAATTTCAATAAATATACTTTGATACACCGAATTACTAATTGACTTAACTGCAGTAATTTCAAATAAATTTCTACCAACAGTTTGCCATAAGTTACCAGCTGGGGAAACGCCAATTCCCTCATTTCTCCAAACTTTCCCATTTACCAAACAGCCAAAAGTATTATTACCAATTTGTGTTGCAGGAGGGAGCTTATCAAAGCCGTTGTCAGACTTGCAACAATCAGCATTGAATAATAGTAAGCCTAATATTAGCATTGTTAGATTGAATACTTTCATAAAGTAAGTTTTTAAGGGTGAATAAATTTGTTTTATTTCTTGGTCCTAACACCTCCTTTCAAATTGTTGTCTTAAGTTTTTGTTTTATCTGTCATTTTAGGCTATTTTGGAGTTTATTAGCCATATGCAATAAATTAAATAAACGACAAGTAGCCTGTGTGAAAAACACCGATTATTAAACCCGAATAATTCATTGGGAGATATTACCTGTCAAATGATAACTACGATATTAACCTTCTTAAATTCAACGTCTTTCTATTGCATACAATAGGAAACGAAGTGTTTAAAATAATCAAATAGTTATAAACATTTTTTAACGAATTAATCAGGATAATAATCTTTTCATAGTATAAAAATTTTAAATAACAACTTAATAATAAAATTATTATAAAGAACAAAAATTACAGAATCGATAACCAATAAATAACATGAATAATGCAATACTTTTTGCAGTATTTACAACCCTATAACTTTTAAAACATTAATTTTAAAGTATATGAATTCAGAATGTAGAATTTATTGGTTAGAATGTTTATGGAAGGGTTGTGAAAAATCTGGTCAAATGTAATATAAAATATTAGATTTTTTTTATTTTTTAGAAAATAATTAGCGCCATTAAACAAGTCTGATTAACAATCATTTATGTGTGATCTTTTTGTAAAGAACTGTTCATATTTACAGGATGCGGGGTTCACAAAAATATCTCAAGTGTTGGATATCTGCTTCTAATTAATGAGATACATATACCTTATTTAAAGATGAGGCTTTTGTAGTCCCACAATTTAAAAGTGATTTTTGCACCATATTTCCATCCACTTTTTTAGAATACTTACGCCACATTTTGTACTTTAGCCCTTTCATTTATAATCGATGGAAAATATGAATCCTGTTCTCGCTCAGATGACTCCTTTTATTGTTATGGAGGTGTTGGAAAAAGCCAAAATGATGGAAAAAAAGGGTCTTCATGTTATTCATCTCGAAGTTGGAGAACCGGATTTTAATGTGCCAGAATGTGTATCAGCAGCATCTCATCTCGCCATCGAACAGGGATGCACCCATTATACTCACTCTATGGGTGATATGGCATTGCGTGAAACGATCGTGCAGTTCTATCAAAAAGAATACGGGGTAAACGTCGATCCGGAATGTATTATGGTGACCTCCGGCTCATCACCCGCCATTCTTATGGCTCTGATGACACTTTGTGGCGTAAAGGATGAAGTATTGATATCCAATCCCGGATATCCGTGCTACCGGAATTTTATCCTGGCATGCCAGGCTTCGCCGGTTGAAGTGCCGCTGAGTGCACATAGCGGATTTCAGTTCGATATCAATGATGTGAACAAAGCTCGCAGCCCACTTACAAGAGCCATCATGATCAACTCACCGATGAATCCCTGCGGCACACTGATAGCCGACGAAGTGTTCCAGCAGTTAGTTGCTTCCGGCATCCCCATTATTTCCGATGAGATTTACCACGGACTGGTTTATCAAGGCAAAGCCCGTTCCATTCTTGAATTTACGTCCGAAGCTTTTGTTATCAGTGGGTTTTCAAAACGCTTTGCTATGACTGGTCTTCGTTTAGGATACCTCATTGCACCGAAACGTTATATCAGGCATCTTCAGATTTTACAGCAAAACCTGTTCATTTGCGCACCGTCGGTGGCACAAAGAGCTGCAATTGCTGCATTAAACAATGCCGGCAATGATGTGGATGCAATGCGCGAAGTATATAATGAACGCCGTATTTATATGCTGAATCGTCTTAAAACAATGGGCTTTGAAATTGAAGCTGAACCTCAGGGAGCATTTTATATCTTTGCCAATGCCTGCCGATTTACGTGCGACTCCTACCGGTTTGCTTTCGACGTGCTTGAACATGCCCATGTGGGTATTACACCTGGTATTGATTTTGGAAGCAGGGGCGAAGGTTTTGTCCGGTTTTCATACGCCAATTCAATGGCCAATATCATGGAAGGCATGAACCGGTTAGAAAATTATTTAAAAACGCTTTGATCAACCCGTTTTGAATAAGGTAAGTTTACTAATATATTCTAAATAAAGTTATTACTAAGCACACAAATCAGGAGTATTAAAATTTCCTTACTATGAACGATACTAACGAAATCGAACAAAACCTGAAAGAACTCCAAAAAGAAAATGAAGACCTAAAGTTGCGGCTTTCAGAAGCTGAAGAAATAATTGAGGCCCTTAAAGGTTCTGATCAAGATATTGCTGAGCGAAATATGACCGAAGAGGTTTTGTTCAAAAATGAACAACTCTTAAAATCTATTTTGGATAATGTTAGTTCAGGAGTTGCCATGATTGATAGTGATGGCAGATTTACGGTTTATAATCCTCAATTTTTAAAATTATTTGGTTTATCAGAAGATTCCACCATAAAAAATGTAAATGATCAGAATTGGGCTGAATGGCAGGTATTTAATGAATGGGGTAATATATTACATGTCAATGATCATCCGGTAAGGAAGGCGGCGTTGACAGGTAAACGGGTTGATAACCAGCTTGTAGGTGTAAAATTACCTTCAGGCGGAGCAATTACCTGGATGCTGATCAGTGCAGAGCCCATTTTTAAAAAGAATGGCGATATTGAAAATGTCATATGTTCTTATCATGACATCACTGAACAAAAGCTTGCAGAAGAGGCTACAAAAACAGTTATGGAGCTTTTATACTCAGCTCTCTCAAGCATGACTTTTGCTACACTTCTTATTAATGATAAGGAACAGATCGATGTTGCAAACCAGGCATTCTGCGAGATGTTCAACCTTAAAGAATCGCCGGAAGAATTGCTGGCAACTACAGCTCGCGAAATGATTGAAAAGATCAAGTCCACTTATCTTAACCCCGATGAAGATCTGGCCCATATTGAGGAAATTGTTGCCCGTGGGTTACTTGTTCAAGATGAAGAAGTTTCAATGAAGGGCGGACGGATTTTTCTTCGCGATTTTATTCCGTTACGGTTTGGCGCTAATAAGTATGGACGACTTTGGATTCACAAAGATATTACGGCACGAAAGCAAGCCGGCGAAGTATTAGCTTTTCAGGCTCGATTATTATCAGACGTGCATGATGCGGTTTTTAGCAGTGATAGTAACTATAATATTACCTATTGGAATCATGCAGCGGAAAAGAAATTCGGGTGGACAAAAGAAGAGGCGCTGGGCAAAAATTCCGGAGAATTGCTAAACCCAATAGTTCAAGGCTCCTCGCGTGATTTGGAAAGATCGCAGCTGAGAGGTTCAGGCCATTGGGAAGGGGAAGTGCAGTTTACCCGGAAAGATGGAACATTCATCTTTGTGGATCTTAATTCTACAGTAATGAAAGACGCTAACGGGAAAGACATGGGCAATGTAGTTGTTTCCCGCGATATCACGGGCCAAAAACAAGCTGAATTGGCGCTGAGAGAGAGCGAGCAAAGGTTGAAATTTCACTTTGAAAATTCTCCTTTAGCGGTGGTGGAATGGGATGCTGATTTTATGGTTACACAATGGTCGGTCGAGGCTGAACGCATGTTCGGATGGAATAAAAAAGAAGTTCTTGGTAAACGGATTGATACGCTCAATATGATTTACCCCGAGGACATTCCCATTGTAAACAACACCATGGAAAGACTTACCAGCGGTAAGGAAAACATGGTTGTTTCATCCAATCGCAATTACACTAAAACTGGTGGTATAATTGAATGTACATGGTACAACTCTATCCTGTTTGACGAAAATGGTAAAATGGCGTCTGTCATGTCGCTGGTGCAAGATATAACGGAGAACAAAAAGGCTGAAGGATTACTGCGCGCTTCCGAAGAAAAACTACGTGGGATTATGGAAGCTACTCATGAATCCATCTGGTTGTTTAACTCCGAAGGGATAATTTTGCATGCGAACGAAACTGCTTTATGTCGTGTGGGAATGACTGCTGAGGAAATTATTGGTAAGCCGTTCATGGACAGTGTGCCACCGGAAGTCGCCGATATAAGAATGAAACGTTTGCATGAAGTGGTTGAAACTGCCAGGCCTGTCGAATTCGAGGATCAGCGCGATGGTATGTATTTTCTTCATAACTTCTATCCCATTTTAGGCATTACCGGGCAGGTAACAGCAGTGGCTTCCTACAGCCGTGACATCACTGAAAGAAAACGATCTGACGAAGTTATCAAAGCAGCCCGGGAAAAACTCAATATGGCATTGGAAAATGCCAATGTGGGGTTATGGGAATGGAACCTGAACACCAGTGAAGTCATTTTTGATGAAAGAATGGGAAAAATGTTCAGACTTACACCCGGGATATTTGGAAATACTTATGCAGAATTTGAAAATTTAATCAATGAAGAAGATATTCCACACCTTCAAAAGGCAATTAATTACTCGTTAATTAACGACATACAATTAGAAACTATATTCCGTCCTAAATCTGAAAATGGGAAAACAAGATATTTTAGCACCAGAGCCTTGGTGAATAAGGACAAAGAAGGTAAGCCTTGCGGCCTGATAGGCGTTTGCTTTGACGTTACCGGGTTGAGGGAGGGATCTGAAAAGTTGGTTTTAAAACTCAATGATGAGCTTCTGCGTTCAAATAAAGAACTGCAAAGTTTTGCCTACGTGGCATCACATGACTTACAGGAACCTTTGCGAATGGTTGCCAGTTTTACCCAATTGCTTTCTCAACGATATAAGGATAAGTTAGACAGGGATGCACAGGATTTCATCCGGTTTGCCGTAGACGGTGCCAGCCGGATGCAGGATCTTATTAATGGACTACTTGACTATTCAAGGATTCAAACGAAAGGCAAAGAATTTTCCGAAGTGGATATGAACCAGGTGATGGAAGAAGTAAACATTAACCTGAGTTTAAAGCGGAAAGAAAAAAATATACAATTATCAATTGATCAGTTACCAGTGGTTATCGCAGATGAAGGGCAAATGGTTCAATTAATGCAAAACCTTGTTGGTAACGCAGTTAAATTTAGTAAAAATGATTCGTGTGTCACGATATCTTCAAACCATGATACACAAAACTGCGTCATTTCTATTAAGGATGAGGGCATAGGCATAGATTCTCAGTACTTTGAACGCATATTCCAAATGTACCAAAGGTTGGTTCCAAGAGATGAATACGAAGGAACCGGCATTGGTCTGGCAATTTGCAAACGCATCGTTGAGCGACACGGTGGTAAGATTTGGGTTGAGTCGGAAGTAGAAAAAGGATCCACATTTTATTTCAGCTTACCCGTAAGTTAAGGGACTGGATTTTTGGTTTTGGGAGGTAACACGGAGTTTAAAATGTAAACAATTTGACCATGGAAAATGAATTGAAGAAACTTACATTTAGAATTCGAAGTTTGATTGTATTATTTATCGTAGGTTTGGTACTAAGTGGAATTACCGCTTTCCCGGTAGAAACTCAGCTTTCTATTTTAATGAAACATATGGGAGTATTGCCCGATGTTGTTCAAGTTTGGTTATTGAAAGTATACAGCGGGGTTAAAACTACGAATTTAAATTTTCCATTTTTAAGTTATGGAACGGATTGGCTCGCATTTGCTCATATCATTATTGCTATTGCATTTTTAGGTCCTTTAAAAGATCCGGTGAAAAACATTTGGATTATTCAATTTGGAATAATTGCTTGTACTATGGTTATTCCCCTGGCATTAATCGCAGGTCCGATACGGGGGATTCCTTTTTATTGGCAATTAATTGATTGCTCATTTGGAGTGATTGGCTTGGTTCCTCTGATTCTTTGTTATAAGTACATTAGGAAACTCGAAAAA
>CAYZNC010000314.1:0-4692 GCA_964478555.1 uncultured Bacteroidales bacterium
CATGATTAACCGGCTTTTTATTGAACCTGCGCTCGGTATGGGCTACCCCATGAATGATCTGCCATTTCTAAAAAAATTGGATAAATTCATGAAACCCGGCGATGAGGAGAAATTAAAATTCGATTTCGATTTTATAGGACTCCAGAATTATTATAAAATTGTTACCAAGCCCGGTATTGTCCCTTTTGTTTGGGCTAACCAGGTAAAACCAGGCGAAAACGCAAAGTTGACGGATATGGGTTGGGAAGTGGCTCCGGAAGGCATATATAAAATTTTGAAACAATTTGATAAATATTCGTTAAAAGAAATCATTATTACAGAAAATGGGGCTTCATTTCCGGATATTGTTATTGATGAACATGTGCATGACAGTCAAAGAATTAGTTTCATTAAAGATTACCTGGCTAATATCTTAAAGGCTAAGAATGAAGGAGTAAAGATTATGGGTTATTTTGTCTGGACATTTATCGATAATTTTGAATGGAAAGAAGGTTTTCGTCCTCGTTTTGGAATTGTGTTCAACGATTTTAAAACTCAGGGAAGAATTGTAAAGGACTCAGGATTATGGTTTAAGGAATTTTTGAAATAATCTCTCACCACTTCAAGTTAAATTTTTATTAAAAAAAAGTTGTACTAATCTTTTTTTTTATATTTTTATTTTTTTTGTTGTACGGATTACACCATACCTAAAATATTAAAAGTAGCACCTTATGAAAGGACTTTTTTTAAGTATTATCTTCTTATTATCAGGGATATATTTAGTTGAGGCGCAAAATTGTACTTTCTACTTTCCTACCAAAACCGGAACCGTGCTGGTAACAAAAAGTTATAACGATAAAGATAAACTAACCAGTACTGCTAAATCTACGATTTTAGAATTAAAAGGTGACAAAATAAAATTTTCAACTGAAGCATACGATGGTAAAGATAAACTTTTATCGAAGGGTGAATATGAGGTTGGATGTGAAAATGGTGAATTTGCTGTGGATATGAATTCTTTTATGCAAGGTGTAAATAAGGATGCCTATAAGGATATGGAAGTTAAGATGACTACCAAATCTATGTCTATACCAGCAAACTTACAAACGGGACAGAAACTAAATGATGGTGAAATAACCATGAATGTTTCCAATCAGGGTATGACCATGATGAACATGGTTACCAAAATAACCAATAGGAAAGTGGATGCCATAGAAGAAATCACTACGTCTGCCGGAAAATTTAATTGTGCTAAAATCATCTATGATGTTGAAACAAAGATGATGATGCTTATTCATACCAAAGGGGTACAATGGATTTCCCAAAAAGTTGGTGTGGTCAGGAGTGAATCTTATGATCAGAAAGGTAAGCTTATGGGTTATTCCGTATTGGCATCAATAACACAATAATATTAATCAGAATTAAAATATTTAAGACTATATTTCTCTACAATTGCTAACTAAACTACATGAACCCCGAAAGCCGTGATGGTTCCGGGGTTTTTCTTTTGATTTTCTTTTGTTAGGCAGTAAGTGAAATGCTGATTATCATAGCTCATCTCAATTAAACCAAGTGTTATAAGGTTGGCCAGAATATCTTCAGCCGTTTTTTTAGAAATCAGGGTTACTTTACAAAATTTTGATATGGATATGGAAGGATTGGTTTCGAGGTATTTCAGAAGTTGCTTTTCCTTCTCTGAAAATTGCAAAAAAACGCCTTTGGCTCGTTGACGTTTCTTCCAAACTTTTAAATGAATAGTATTGGCAAGTATATTTTCGTCGTGTACCCGAATATAGACTAGCCATTTGTTAGGTTCAACCTCGGCAAAATGCGGTAGCTGTTCGCCTTTAGGTATGGTAACTTCAAGGACAGCTTTCCCCTCCACGGTCCATTTTTGAATTTCAAAATTTATCTTTGGTTTACAATATAAGCTTGCAGCGGCGTCAACCATATAGTACTCCTCTTCACTTCGCACACCGGCTATTTTTCCATTGTCTTTTACGCCCACAAGTAGCTTACCGCCATCAGTATTGGCAAATGCTACAAACGTTTTAGCAATCTTCCGGCAATCGGAGATCTCAAACTTGAAATCTAATTGCTGATGTTCCCCTTCGGTTATAAGCTCTTTTATATATGGTATTTTCCTGTCAATCATTATTTTAAGCAAATGTACTAACAACTGTAAATTTTTCCATGCCTCGTTTTCCTGTTACATAAGTTGTGCCACAACGTAGCCATGCATGTGCAATTAACGTTCCTTTTTCTTTGGCAACCCCAAGGTATAATGTACTTACCACTTGTCTTCGGTTTAGCATTACTTTTGCCGTAACCGCTTCACACAAACATAGTGTTTTCCAGGGAAAAACTTTCCGACCCCTTACAATTGCCCTCGATATTGCAAAAACTATATCATTTGCATTTGGATCTTCGGGAGATTTTGCATGTTCTTTTCCTAATAGAGATGCATACCAGCGAAGAGGGGAAAGCAGAACGAGGATTTTAACCCAAAACAGTGTGACAATGGCTTCGAACAACATCTTTTTATCAGTGAGACTAAGAAAAAGCAATTTTTTCAGACTGTTCATCAATGCTGTGTTTTTACTGATCCAACAATTTCTTACGCTGCATTCTCCACCAGCGTGATTAAATTTCTGGCAAATAAATCTTTTAGAAATTCCAGGGTATCCTTTTCACATTCCTGACGTTCAACCTCAAATTCAAGCGTCAAACAATGAATCAAACTGTCAATAACAATCGGTTTCTCTAATAGTTCCCAAATACGGGTACCTATTTCGTCCAATCCATAATATTCGCCATTCTCAACACTCATCATCACAATTTCTCCGTCCAGATTACTGGTAATCATACTAGCATTTCTCTGAATATTGGATTTTAATGTGATATGAGATTTATCTTTCATCGAGCATACTTATCCTGCAAATTTGTGAAAATTTTACACACATTGATTTGAAAATAGGAAGATATTATTTTCCATATGAAATTATTTTAATTGTGCGTTGGACCAAACCCTCAGGGTTTTCAAAACCCTGAGGGTTTAAAGGCTTGGATACAAGTCAAGTATGACGGCCTGCGGCTTAATTAGGAAAAAATAATTCATTACTACGTAAAACAAAAATTGATTTTAATTATTTATAGTAAAGGAGTTAACGTTCAGAAACGGGACTTTTAAAGTAATAACTTAATACTATAATTTCATGAAAAATTCTAAACTCTTCATTGGTTTTGCATTGATTGCTTTTATCTCATTTGCAGGTTGTAAAAAACATTCAAATACTGAAACTGACATTAGAGAAAATCTGGTTGGAACTTATACGGGTAATAAACAGTCTACTATACAATGGTCAACACTAAGCAGTTCTTTTTCAGATTCCACAAGAAACGATGTTATAACTTTTAAAGTGGGCGTAGATAGCACAGCATCAGATGGACTTGTAATTACTGAATATGGACCTGCAGGTTTGCAAAGTTTACGGTACAAGGCTAATGCAGTAACTGCCACTAGTGTTGGCATAGTTTTTAGTATACCACAGCAAGTTGTTGCGATTTCCATTGACAATACTTCTGTTACGGTTGATATTGTGGGCTTTAAATCCTACACATTAAGCAATAATAAGTACGATGGAGGATACACAAGTGCAACTAAACAAATGACAATTGGATATACAGGGACTTTGCAAGCAACCGTTCAACAAATTACAGTGAATGTACCTTATACCAGTATAAATACGGGGACAAAGCAGTAGAAATCCCAGAGCGCTGTTAGAATTTGATCTTGATGATTATTTAAGTAAAGCTCAATTTTATAAGTGGAGGTAAAATAATATGAGAAAAATAATTGTCTTATCCTTTATTACATTAGATGGAGTAATGCAAGCACCCGGTGGACCCGAGGAAGATACATCAGACGGTTTCAATTATGGAGGTTGGACTGCAACGTATGGTGACGAAGTTTTCAGTAAGGTCTTGGAAAAAGAAATGCAACCTGCAGATCTTCTTTTGGGGAGAAAAACTTTTGAGATTTTTGCCAGCTACTGGCCAGAACATGCAAATGGATGGCCAGGTATCAATGAAGTCACAAAATACGTCATGTCAAAGACCATGGAAAAGTCAGTTTGGAAAAACTCAGTTTTCCTCAAAAACCTGGCAGATATCGAAAAGCTCAAAAATTCAAATGGCTCTGACATTAAAATTTGGGGCAGCGGCAACCTCATCCAGACTCTACTCCAAAATGATTTAATTGACGAACTCTGGCTCAAAATTTTCCCTTTAACGCTTGGCAAAGGAAAAAAATTGCTTGGTAATGGCACGATTCCGGCAGCATTCACACTAATAGAGAGTACAGTTACACCAAGTGGAGTGATTTGTACCAACTACAAGCGAGCCGGGAAAGTCAAAACAGGTACTGTTGGAGCTTAAGGAGAAATAAAATGAGAAAACTAATTGCAGCAATGAATATGACCCTTGACGGGTTTTGCGACCATACCGCAATGATACCAGTTATATGGGTGGAATAATAAAAACTGTTGTAACTTCTTAAGTTGTTTGCTAATTGTTTGAAAAAACAAAAACCACCTACCTGGGAAAACCCTTGTAGGTGGTTGATAATTAACTGTGGAGAATACGAGAGTCGAACTCGTGACCTCTTGCATGCCATGCAAGCGCTCTAGCCAACTGAGCTAATCCCCCAAATTG
>CAYZNC010000314.1:4792-7887 GCA_964478555.1 uncultured Bacteroidales bacterium
CTCATTTTCGTGGCGCTAAAGTATTAATTTTTGATGAATTCAGAAAATTCTTTTTTAGGAATGTTTGTTCTAACGCATTTTGATTTCCTTCACGCTCTCTCAGAGAATTGTACAAACAAAGAAAATGGACTACTATGGAATAAGTGTTAAGTTAGATATATAACTGAAAAATAAACTAATAATAATATATTTAATAAATGAATTGCAGCTAAGGCATCATTTTTGTAGGACAGTTTTGTTTGGGTAAATTCATTGCAGATTTGACTTAACTGAAGAAATAAATAATTTAGCGTGTATTTTGAAACATGGAACTTATTATAAGTGACAGAGAAAGAGTAAGAAAACATCGTAGATTGCTGTTTCCTATTGGCTTGGTTATTGCTTTGGGGTTGGTATTGGCGTTGGTTGAAAGGAAAAATGAGCAAAAAACTGAAAAAAAAGAGAACCAGAATGTATCCATTCCCGATAAATATGGTGTTGCTCAGATTGTACATGTGGTGGATAATGAACCTGTTCCGGTTATTCGTCCACAGGTTGCTGATGTGCTGCAAATAGTGGAGGTTAAGCCAAAAGTTAATGAAAAAATTACGGTTGCACAGCCATTTAAGGAAGAAGATAAAATGTTACCGCTTACATACCTTAATCCAAAGGAGTCTAAGGGCTTGCCAGAGGTCAATTTAAAGAATGAACGTGTTTATCTGGCAGCTGAAGAAATGCCTAGATTTCAGGGCGATGATGCCAATTCGTTTCGGGAATGGATTAAAGATCATACCCGATATCCTCAAATTGCAGCAGAAAATGGAATAAGTGGACGCGTAATCGTTCAATTTGCTGTTAACAGCAGAGGCGAAGTGGTGGATGTTAGTGTTGTTCGTTCTATTGATCCTGCCCTGGATAGAGAAGCTGTTCGAGTTATTTCGTCATCCCCAAGATGGATCCCAGGCAGAACACGAGGTTTGCCTGTTAAGGTACAGTTCAATTTCCCTGTATTTTTTGTGTTGCAACAATAAAAAACGCAAATTACTTTTTAACAAGGGATCAACGGTTTCAGGCAAATAACCTGAAAAAAAACTTCTATTCATTCAACCAAATCATTTGTTATGTACATTTGCAATTCATTTGCTTTTAGGTAAATTTTATGACGTCATCGTATTCAACCGAGCCTGTTAAAGAAAAAGCTGTATTAATAGGTATGTTAAATCAATATCAGCAGGAGAGTGACGTTAAGGAATTCCTTGATGAGCTTGCATTTCTGACTGAAACCGCCGGAGCTATTCCGGTCAAGACTTTTGTTCAGAAACTTGAGGCTCCCAATGCCGGTACTTTTGTGGGTTCAGGAAAACTGAAAGAAATTGAAGGATACGTGAAAGAAAACGAAATTGATATGGTGATCTTCGACGACGATCTCACAGCCACTCAATTAAGAAATCTCGAAAAAACCCTGGAATGTAAAATTCTCGACCGCACCAATCTTATTCTCGATATTTTCGCAAAGCGTGCAAAAACCTCTTATGCAAAAACTCAGGTTGAATTAGCTCAGTATCAATATTTACTCCCCCGCTTAACCAGAATGTGGACACATCTTGAACGGCAAAGGGGAGGCATAGGATTACGTGGCCCAGGGGAAACCGAACTTGAAACTGACCGTCGAATCATTCGCGATAAAATTGCATTACTTAAAGAAGACCTGAAACGTATTGATAAACAAATGGCCACACAGCGAAAGGGTAGGGGCAATATTGTGAAGGTTGCCTTAGTTGGATATACTAATGTTGGAAAATCAACGCTGATGAACTTGCTCAGCAAATCCGATGTATTTGCTGAAAATAAACTATTTGCAACACTTGATACTACGGTGAGAAAAGTAGTGATAGGTAATTTACCTTTTTTATTATCGGATACCGTAGGATTCATCCGGAAATTGCCCCATCATCTTATAGAATCGTTCAAATCCACTCTTGACGAAGTGCGCGATGCCGATATTTTAGTTCACGTAGCGGACATTTCGCACCCAAATTTTGAAGAGCAAATTAACGTTGTAAATCAGACACTTTCTGATCTGAAAGCGGCCAATAAAACCATTCTGTTGGTTTTTAATAAAGTAGATGCCTACACTTACATTCAAAAAGATGAGGATGATCTTACTGCCCGCACAAAAGAGCATTTGACCCTTGAAGAGCTAAAGGACAGTTGGATGGCAAAGTATCAATATAAAACATTGTTTATTTCAGCCACAAAAAAAATGAACATTGAGGAATTGCGTAACACTTTATTTGAAGAAGTAAAAAAAATTCACACCCAGCGATACCCTTATGATCATTTTTTGTATTAAAATAAACTGAACGGTTTATGAGGATTGCTTAAATTTACCGCACCACATCCAATATGGTTAATAAAAGAAAAATAGTGAATGATCCTGTATATGGTTTTATTAATATACCATATGCCATTCTCTATGATTTAATGGAGCATCCATACTTCCAACGCTTACGGCGCATTCAGCAATTGGGTTTAACTAATTACGTTTATCCGGGAGCTAACCATACCCGTTTTCAACATGCATTGGGGGCTCTACATCTTATGCAGCAAGCCATTGCAGTATTACGTTCAAAAGAACAATTTATATCGGATGAAGAAGCCGAAGCTGCCATGATTGCCATCTTACTGCATGATATTGGACACGGTCCTTTTTCGCATGCACTGGAAAATTCAATCGTTCCGGATATTTCTCACGAAAAAATGTCCCTCTTGTTCATGCTTGAGTTGAACAGGCAGTTTAATGGGAGGCTAAGTCTTGCTATTGAAATATTTCAAAATAAATATCACAAAAAATATTTAAACCAACTCGTATCAAGTCAATTAGATGTGGACAGGCTTGACTATCTCTCTCGCGATAGCTTTTTTACAGGAGTTACAGAAGGTATAATAGGTTCAGACCGCATCATTAAAATGCTCACAGTTGCAAACGATGAATTGGTGGTTGAAGAAAAAGGGATTTATTCCATTGAAAAATTTCTGGTTGCCCGGCGTCTTATGTATTGGCAGGTATATTTTCATAAGACCGTAATATCAGCTGAAAATTTACTGGTAAACAC
>CAYZNC010000315.1:0-7851 GCA_964478555.1 uncultured Bacteroidales bacterium
TCGCATATCATTAAGATCAATAACGCTTTGTCGAATAACGAATACATCTGTTTCAAGGGCGACAGATATGTTAATATCAATCATACGATGAAGGCCGAATTTATGGGCAAAGAAGCATTATTCCCCGACGGACCTTTTAAAATTGCCGCCAGGTATAATGTTCCAGTGGTTTTCTTTTTTGCCATGAAGGATTCTTCAAGGAATTACAGTTTTCATTTCTTTCCGGCTCAATCAGCTCATTCGGATGTGGTTAGGACAAAACAAGAAAAAGCAATCGCACTGTTGAACGAATATGTTTCCGTATTGGAATTTGTAGTAAAAAAGTATCCGAAGCAATGGTTTAACTATTATAATTTTTGGGAAAATAAAGCATCATGAAGAAAATCTTATTAATATCTGCAAACAGATTGAAGGTGCCTTATCCCGTATATCCTTTGGGAATATCATACATTCGTACAGCATTGCTTCAATACTTTCCGAATTTTGAAGTGATTGTTTTCGACTGCAATTTCAATGATAATAACGAATTAGAAACATTAATCAAATCTTGTTCACCGGATTATATCGGAATTTCGTTTCGAAATATCGATGGCTGCAATTCTTATGACCAGCGTAATTTCATCGATGACTACAAAGACCTGATCAACACCATCAGAGCTCATCACAATTGTCCAGTTTTTATTGGCGGGGCTGGCTTTTCGATTTATCCGCAAAAACTATTCGAAATACTTCAACCCGATTTTGGTTTTTTTGGCGAAGGCGAAGTGAGTATTTGCGAACTAATAAAATGTATTGAAAATAAGCAGGATTACACACATATCGAAGGGCTTATTTACCGGAAGGACGGACTCATTGCAATGAATAAACGCTCAAACTATACAACCCGTCTTGAGGTTCAGTTTGAAAACCAGTTTGTAGATTATTACTGGAAGAACAGCGGAATGCTTAATATTCAGACAAAAAGAGGTTGTCCTTACAATTGTATTTATTGTTCGTACCCGGTTATCGAAGGTCGAAAAGTCCGTACGCTCGATCCTGATATGATTGTTGAGAACCTTATTGTTTTACAAAAAGACAAAGGCATTGATTATGTGTTTTTTACCGATTCGGTATTTAACATTGAAAATAACTTTAATGCCATACTTTGTGAGAAAATTATACAAAGTGGCTTGAAGATCAGGTGGGGAGCTTATTTTTCACCGCATATCCTAACACGCGAAATGCTGTTGTTGTATAAGCAGGCCGGACTTACCCATATTGAATTCGGTACTGAGTCCTTGAGCAACCAGCAGTTAAAAAATTATGGAAAACATTTCACGGTCGAAGAGGTCATTGAAAAATCGAAGATGTGCGTTGATGTCGGAATATACTATGCTCACTTTCTGATTCTTGGTGGATATGGCGAAACCTCTGAATCCATCCTCGAAACATTTGAAAATTCTAAAAAAATATACAATACGGTTTTTTTCCCTTTTGTGGGCATGAGAATTTATCCCGGAACACGCTTACAACAACTGGCTATAGCAGAAGGAAAAATATCAGATGAAGATGATTTAATCGAGCCCGTTTATTATATTTCGGAACATTTTGACCAATCGATGCTGAAAGAAGGCGCCGCTAAAACAGGAAAAGCTTGGATTTTCCCTGATGCACCGCCTGATCCACTAATGGAACAATTGCGTATTAAGAAAAACAAAAAGGGACCCATATGGGAGTATTTGAGAAAATAATAGTTCAGGGTGACAGTATTCTGGAACTCATCCCGCAAAGGACACCTATTGTGATGATTGATAAAGTTTTTAATGCCGATAAAACTTCAGCATCAACAGGTTTATTGATTAAAGAAGACAATGTTTTTTGTAAGGATGGCTATATGCAGGAACCAGGAATAGTTGAACATATTGCACAGTCAGCGGCCGCTCAAATAGGCTACTTCTGCAAACTGAATAATACAGTTCCACCTTTGGGATTTATTGGAGCTATCAAAAGCTTGAAAATAAATTGTTTACCTTCCATTGGCTCAGAGCTGAAAACAACCATTACAGTGCTCCACGAAGTTATGGAATGTACCATTATTTCAGGCAAGGTTGTCTGTGATGACAAGCAAGTTGCGGAGTGCGAAATGAAAGTTTTTATTCAAAAAGAAAGTCAGGATTAACCAATGAAGCTGAAAAATCAGGCAATACCTACCAAGTTAATAGACAGAGTAACTATTCGTGTTCGATTTAGCGAGGTCGACGCTATGAAGGTTGTATGGCATGGGGAATATGTAAAATATTTCGAAGATGGCCGCGAATCATTTGGAAAAAAATATGATCTCGAATATTTGAACGTGCATGCCAAAGGATATACCATTCCGTTTGTGAGCCTCAAATGCGAATATAAAAATTCATTACGCGTTGCTGATACGGCCATTGTAGAAACCCGCTATCTCGATTGCGAAGCAGCAAAAATTAAATTTGCTTATACCATATACCGCGAAGCAGACATGGTTATTGTAGCTGAAGGTGAGAGTGTACAAGTATTTCTAAACAGCAACAACGAATTGGAACTTACAACCCCTAAGTTCTTTGTTGAATGGAAGAAAAAATGGGGATTAATATAAAAGAATCAAGAATCAAGTATCAAGTATCAAGAGCCAAGAATCAAAAGCTAATAGCCAAGAGCCAAAAGCTCAATATTTATTGTAATTATAATGAAAATTTATATTACCGGCGATAATATCATCAGTTCTCTTGGGTTTACTACCGAAGAGAACATGGATAATATATTCAACGGCGTTACGGGGATTCATAAATTGGATAGTGGTTATTTGTCCCCTGAGGCATTTCCGGCTGCTTTGGTAGATTCTAAACGATTAACAGAACTCTTTAACAATACCAATCCGGGAACCTATACCCGCCTGGAGCAGATGATGATTCTTTCTATAAAACAAGCAGTTGAAAAGGCTGGTCTCGACATGGAGAATTCACGAACACTTCTTATTATATCCACTACTAAAGGTAATGTGGAACTTCTGGAGAACGAAAAGAAAGATAAATTTCCTGCAGACCGTGTTTATTTGTGGGGCTTAGCCAAGGTGATCAGCGATTATTTTAAACTTTCCCAACGACCACTCATTATATCCAATGCCTGTATTTCAGGTTTATTAGCTATTGAAGTAGGGGCAAGGCTAATCCGAAATAAACAATATGATCATGTTATAATAGCCGGAGGGGATATTCTTACACCATTTGTAGTATCCGGCTTCCAGTCTTTCAAATCGTTGAGTTCTGAGCCATGCAAGCCTTACGATGCTGCTCGCGATGGACTTTCCCTGGGTGAAGCATGTGCAACAATTGTTTTATCTTCCCAAAAACAAGCCTTAAGGGATCAATTAACGATTGAAGTTTCTGGTGGGGCTTCTTCAAATGATGCCAACCATATATCCGGTCCTTCACGCACTGGTGATGGTTTATATTTGTCCATTAAAAATGCGCTTGCATCAGCTAAGATGACTGCCGGCGAAATTGATTTTATTTGTGCCCATGGCACAGCAACACCATATAATGATGATATGGAATCCAAAGCTGTTAATTTGGCCGGAATGCAAAATGTGCCATTGAATAGTCTGAAAGGTTATATTGGTCATACGCTTGGAGCAGCAGGTACTATTGAATCTATCATGAGTATTCATGGGATCCTTCATCAGAAGCTGATTAAAACGCTCGGATTTAGTACACTTGGTGTGGCTGAGCCAATTAATGTGACTAGTGAAACAAAGTTCTGTAAATTAAATAATTGCCTTAAAGTAGCGTCGGGTTTTGGAGGATGTAATGCTGCAGTAATTTTTTCGGTTGTATGAAAGATCAGATTATCATATCAGGTTGGTGCGTTATAACCCATCATCAAATTAAGGTGAATGACGATCTTGTTTTTGAACAATCATCTGATTTTCCTGAATTTTCCAAGGCTGCCTTTAAAGAACTCAATCAACCGTATCTGAAATTTTACAAGATGGACAACCTTTCGAAATTAGGTTTTCTGTGCGCCGAATACCTGCTTAAACATAGGCCCATCGATCCGGCCTACATACCTGAGGAGGTTGGTTTGATACTTTGTAATGCAACTTCATGTATCGATACTGATATGGAGCATCAGAGAACAATTGCAGATGCGGGTAATTATTTTCCAAGTCCGTCTGTTTTCGTTTATACATTGCCTAATATTGTAATCGGTGAAATTTCCATAAAACATAAATTTCAGGGTGAGAATAGTTTTTTTATATTTGAACAGTTTCAGCCTGATTTTATCGCTAATTATGTGAATAGTTTGTTACAGGGGAATAAGGTGAAAGCCTGTATCACGGGTTGGGTCGATTTGTCGCCGGGTGCAACGGATTACAAGGCTGTCTTTTATTTGGCAGAAAAGGGAGACGGGAAAGAAGCATTAGAATTTAATAACGAAAATTTAAAAAAAATATATAATCGATAATATGGAAGAACTCATACTGAATTTAAAGAAACAATTAATAGAAGCGCTTAACCTCGAGGAAATGACTCCTGAACAGATTGATACCGAAGCGCCTTTGTTTGGCGATGGATTAGGTTTGGATTCAATAGATGCACTCGAAATTATATTAATCCTGGAAAAATATTACGGTATTAAATTAGATGATCCTAAAGAAGGATCTAAAATATTTTATTCCGTTAGAACGCTGGCCGATTATATAGTGGCAAATAAAAAATAGTACCGGGTTTAAAGTATAAAGTACAAAGTTAGGGCTCCGAAACAAAGTTTTGGAGATTGGTGTAAATCGATAGCGAAGTATATTGATAAACTGCATATTGCAATTATTAAAAATTCGTGCATTCGTGGCTCATCACTTTTAGTATGTATTTAATTTATCTATGTCAGTAAAAATATTTGTAACCGGTATAGGAATGGTGTCGGGGATTGGCCTTGATACTGAACAAACGCTCGATGCTATTAAAAATAAAAGATCGGGAATTGCCGGGTTGACCCTGTTCGATTCGGTTCATAAAGGGATTTTGCCTGTTTGCGAAGTTAAAGCCTCCAGCCACGAACTGAAAGAAAAGTTGAAAATTAAAGCTGGCAAAACAATATCACGTACTGCTTTATTGGGAATGATGGCTGCAAAAGAAGCCCTTGGGAAAGCAGGTAATGATTCAATATTGAGAACCGGTCTGATATCCTCTACTTCCGTGGGAGGCATGGATTTAAGTGAAAACTTTTATATGAGCTACCGGAAAAATTCAGGCAAAGGAAAGTTGAGAGAAGTAATTTCGCACGATTGTGGAGATAGTACCGAACGTATTGCTGATTTTCTTGGCATTAAGGATTACGTTAGTACCATTAGTACGGCTTGCTCTTCCGCAGCTAATGCCATTATGTTTGGTGCACGCCTTATTAAAAATGGTTTCCTCGACAGGGTTATTGTTGGCGGTACCGATTCACTCACCAAATTTACACTTAATGGCTTCAATGCCCTTATGATCGTTGATAAGGAAGGTTGCAAGCCCTTTGACAAAAATCGTACAGGACTCACACTGGGTGAGGCAGCCGGCTACATTGTACTCGAATCTGAACAACTTGCCATCGCAAACAAGAAAAAAATATACGCAGAATTAAAAGGTTACGGTAATGCCAATGACGCTTACCATCAGACCGCTTCGTCGCCTGAGGGGGACGGCCCTTACATGGCCATGAAAATGACCCTCGACATGAGCGGATTACCGGCTGATAAAATAGATTACGTCAATGTACATGGTACAGGAACGCCAAACAACGATCTTTCCGAGGGAAAAGCACTGGTTAGATTATTTGGGCAAAAGGTTCCGAAATTCAGTTCTTCCAAGGCATTTACAGGCCATACGCTTGGCGCTGCAGGAGGGATTGAAGCTGTACTTTCGGTCATGTGCATCGAGCATCAAATGATTATTCCCAACTTGCACTTTACCACTCCCATTCCAGAACTTGGTTTGGTGCCGGAAACTCAATTTCTTCAACCTGTTGAGGTGAATAATGTAATGTCGAATTCATTTGGGTTTGGCGGTAATGTGTCGTCCCTGATCTTTTCACGCTTGTAACTATGGAAGTATATATTAAAAGCGCCACTGCTATTTCGCCACAGCAAACATTTTCAGGCAATTTGCCTGAGGAGTTGAATGTGGTTGCAGGCAACAGGCTAACATGTATTGAGCCGGACTATAAAGAATATATCGATGCCATAGCGCGTCGTCGCATGAGCCGGATTATTAAAATGGGTGTGGCAGCGGCATTAAAATGTTTGAAAGAGGCCAAGATTGAGCAACCCGGTGCCATTATTACGGCAACTGGTTTGGGCTGCCTTACAGACACTGAAATCTTCATGAATTCATTACTTGAAAATAACGAATCGCTTACCTCACCAACTGCTTTTATCCAGTCGACATTCAATACCATTGGGGCGCAGATAGCCCTGATGCTCAAAAACCATAACTATAATTTCACGTATGTACATCGTGGCTTTTCTTTCGAGAGTGCACTACTCGATGCCATGATGCAGATTAACAACGACGAATCTTCAGATATTTTGGTTGGTGGAATAGATGAATTAACCGACACCAGTTATGCCATTATGCGCCGTATGGGCTTTTGGAAGACAAGGCTTGCTGATAATAAAGGGTTGTATGGCACCAGTACCAAAGGGTCCATTGCGGGCGAGGGGTCAACGTTTTTCGTACTGTCAAAACAACAGTCTTCACAGGACGATACACGTATTACCGGAATCCGTACGTTTTATAAACCCACAGGAAATGAAGCTATTGAAAAACGGATTGCCGGATTTTTGACCGACCAAAAACTTAAACCTTCCGATATTGACCTTGTAATAATGGGTAATAGCGGAGATTACAAACTTGATGAACCTTATCGTTTCTTACAACATAATTTATTCTCAGCGCTCCTAACTACTTGCTTTAAACACTTGTGTGGCGAATACCAAACTGCATCGGCATTTGCCTTATGGCTGGGAGATTATATTATGAAGAAAGGCAATATTCCCACTGCTTTTCTCTCTGATCGTATTGCTGTAAACCAAACCTTTGGGCGTATTCTTATCTACAATCATTATGGAAATATCAATCATTCACTGATGCTTCTTGAAAGATGAGTGGCACTATGATCATATTTTTTACTGTGGTAGTGGTTTCTGCATTTTTGTTTTATGCGTCGTACGATGTAGGGTCCAATGTATTTGTAAAAGCATGGTGTGCTGCCAAAACAGATAAAAAAGTATTTGCCCTGACCTTTGACGATGGACCACATCCTGAAAAGACCCCCGCTATACTAGATGTATTGAAAAAACACAACGTGAAAGCAGTGTTTTTTTGCATTGGCACGAACATTGCAGACAATGAAGAGCTTTTAAGGCGAATACATAATGAGGGACACATCATAGCCAATCATACTTTCACACATTCAACATGGTATGATCTCCTTTCTGCGGGCAAAATGAGAGCAGATTTATTAAAAACCGAAGAACTCGTTTTTAGTATCATTGGGCAAAGAGTGAAATTGTTTCGTCCTCCTTATGGAGTTACCAATCCAATGCTGGCTAAAGCAGTAAAAAGCTTGAAATACACAGTGATGGGATGGAGTATACGATCGCTTGATACCGTAAAAAAGGACAGGTACAAAGTGGTGGAAAAAGTCAAAAGACTCATTAAGCCGGGAGCGGTAGTACTTTTACATGACCGTTGTATTGATTCGGAACTGGTGGTAAATGATATAATTGAATACGCTATAAACCAGGGATACACCCTGGAAAGAGCAGATATACTTTTAAATATAAAACCTTATGATTAAATA
>CAYZNC010000316.1:0-7848 GCA_964478555.1 uncultured Bacteroidales bacterium
CCCAGTGTTACTAAAGCATTTGCCCTCAACTTCTCTTGCTAGTATTCTCCCTGTCATCTTTGCATTATGCCCCATTTTTTTGGGGTAGGCTCTCGGAATGACAATCCTTTAAAGTAAAAGTGAGGAATCTCTTATTTCCAAACCACAACCTTCACCTGGTAAACCTGGGTAGTATTAAAGATTTTTAATATATAACTTCCATTATTAAAGTTATTTACTTGAATTGTTTCAACTGGTTTAATGGTGTCATAAACAACGCTACCTTTCATGTCGATAAGTTCCAGCCGAGTAAAACCGGGTCCATCTATATGCACAATGGCATTGGCCGGATTAGGATATACGCGGTATAAGGAAGTTTTATCCCCTGGCATGGCAGGTATTGATGTGGGGTTTTCGAGTGTTATAACATTTGCGTTATTGAACACCGATGTAATGTGCGGGTTGGTGTTCTGGGCTTTTACCAAATCGTTCCAGGACATAAAATAAGACCACGGAGCGTCCGATGCAAGACATTGGTCAGGATCAGGAATAGGCCCGTTTTCGGACATGGCAATTAATTTTTCACCGTTAACCATATTATATAATATATCAAAGGAGCTTTTTTGTGGATCGTAACTATAGGCACCCGGGTATGAATCGTAACCAACGATATCAATGGAGTCGTTTCCCGGATACCATGCAGCTTCTGACGACGACCAAATCCAGATGAGATTGTTCAATTTGTGGTAATTGGTCATCCTGTCATAAATAATATTAAAAAGCTTTTTGGTAACGGTGGCTCCTTTTGCCCCCCACCAAAACCAGGCTCCGCTCCCATCGATGGCTCCACTCCCACTGGCTTCATGCAATGGTCTGAAAAGCACAGGGACACCTGCAGTTTGAAGCTTCTTGAGCTGAGAAGCAATGGAATCGATATCCCTCAGAGCATCTGTATTTTCCTGTGTGCCTGAGGTAACTGCTTTCGATGCATCAAAAGTGGTATTCCCCACAGAGAAAGTGTTGGTTCCTACCGTGCCTCCGCTGGGGGAATGCCAATGCCACTGAAAAGCAACGATGCCAAATTTCCCTGTACTATTGTACCAATCAATAGCTTTCTGCGTCTGTCCATTATCATCCCAACCAAAGGAAAAGCCGCCATTTTTCCATAAGTAAGAATATCCCTGCGTATAATGCTGAAATTCAAAATCTCTTAGCAACGGCGATTTGCCTGATATTTTTTTTATGGTATCGTAATAATTTCCATCTGTTTGACCGGATATAATCCGGCGATTAAACTTGGAAACCATAAAGGCATAAAGAGACTTAGTGGCTGCATCAGCATTAGGATTCACCAGATTTGGTGTGATATTATAAGTATTTTGGGGGGCTGTGTACAGGGAAAATTTATCAATATTAATGTAACCCCAATAGCTTTGTATGGTAAAGGTATTTGCACCAGCATTGAGAAGATATTTTCCGGCATCAACATCCGTCCATGAAGCCGTATTCGGAAAGATAACTGAGGAAGAACCGCCTCCGTTCACAGACAAGTATTGAATTTTAAGCTGAGACTGATACCGGATTACAAGTTTGTAAAGACCTGCCATAGGTACAGTCATAGTTACCGTGATTTTATCAGCAGAGGTAGTGAAATTGGTAACGTACCCGGTACCTGAATAACCGGTTATTGAATTCGCAATTACTACACCACCAGCACGCACGCCGCTTTCTGCTTCAACTGTAGCATCAGGCATTTGAGCTTTGATAATCTGAACGCTATATACAAAGAACAATATAAGTGTGATTAGTAAAGTTTTCATTATTATTTCATTTAGTTAGGGTTTCTCCATTTAGCTCTTTTTTCACCATAATATTTCTTATCAAAACCCAATTTTTGCTAAAAGTAAAGGGGTTATCTCATCACTCTTAAGTTTGTAAGATAACCCCAAATATTTAATACCAATTCTAGATGACCTATGTCTAATATTGTCTATTTGGATTCAATACGAATATTGTCCATACAGTATTCTAAATCAACTGGTGTTGAAGAGGGAGCACGAACGTTCATTGAAATATCTCCAAGTCCTGACATCGTAGTAACGCCAAACTGAGTCATCGGAACGGTAATTGTAATCCATCCGCTCGTCTGATCTAAGTCACACGGAGGATAAATTTTTGATACCTTACCACCAATTGTAAATTCAATTGCCGCAGTCTTTGCGAACGGTTTATTGGCAAAAAAATCAATTTTAAGAACAAAATCGGCAGGGACTCCACTTAAACCATTGGCATCTCCAGCCCATGTACCGCAATTCGAAGGGTCATTCCATCCATCTGTAGCACCAGAGATAGTCCAACGTGCATAATTACCTGAAATTCCATTAGGACTTGTGGTTTGTCCATTATGAAAACCACCGCCACCCCACATGTTGTTTTTATCATCGTAATTTACAATTATGTGCGCATCTGTCTTTATTGCATCAAGACTACCAAAGAAAATTCCAGGTAATAAACCTTCTTCTCCTTCATAGGTAACCTCTGCAATTGTTCCAACTCCCCAAGTTACGGTTGTAGGCACATAAACTTCAACTTTTGTATCAGATTTAATACCATAATCGGTTGCCACAATATTACCGGGGAAAACCAACTGTTTAATTAGTGATAGACTTGTGCCGTTAATTGTTAATATCTGACCAGGAGTACCTCTTGATTCAGTAAATGAAGTGATAGTTGGAAGATGAGCTAATACTGTAAATGAAGAAGGAGAAGATATTTGGTCTCCATTCAAAGTTACTAAAGTTATATTACCTGTTTTAGCTCCTACCGGAACTGTAACGTCCAATTGAGTAGAAGTACGGCCAGAACCGATTGTTGCCGTTAAACCTCCTGTAAATGCAACGCTTGTTACAAGATCCAAATCAGTTCCTGTAATTGTAACTGTTTGACCTGCTTTTGCTGATGTAGGAGAAAAAGAACTAAATACAGGGTCTACTATAGTCAGGGATGGGCCGTTTACAGTTTTGTTAGCTTTAGTTACAAAATTAACTGTACCTGTAACAGCGGTATTCGGAACAGTAACTAAAATTTGTATTGAAGTTCCACCAGCTTTGATGGTACCGTTCACATTTCCTCCGAAAGCAACATGATCTACCAAATCAAGATTAGTACCAGTAACCGTAATGTCAGCTCCGTTTTTAACAGTAGTAGGTGCTACACTAATCGTTGGTACAACCAGAACCAATTTCGAGGCTCCTTTAATAGTAATACCAGAAGCAGGAATAATTTTAAGCGTATCATCCTGAGCATCTGCAGGTACAGTTACCACTAATTGCGTTAAAGACTGATTTGTGAATGAAGTAACCTGCTTATTTCCTCCAAAAACTACAGTCTTTATCAAATCAAGATCAGTTCCTGTAATTGTAAGGGCAGTACCTGCCTTTACAGGGTTTGGCGAAACAGAAGTAATCATAGGCAATTTTAAGGTCAAGTCGCTGGTTGAATACACAATAATTGGATTATCAGCACCATTAGAAACGGAAATTTTACCCGTTTGAGCAGCAGCAGGTATTTTAACCTGAATTTGAGTGCGGGTATGAGTAATGAAAGCTGTATCACCTACCGCAATATTACTTGTAAAAATAACCTGTTTAACTAAATTAAGATAATCACCGGTAATGGTAATGATTGAATCTGCTTTTGCTAATGCAGGTGAAAAACTAGTGATTGAAATAGGTTCCGAAAAAGCTAATCGTGTTTTTGTAATAATATTACCCTGAGGAGCTCTTAGTTTTACGACACCTGGCATAGCATCCTGCGGAACCGTTATGGCTATCAGCGTCGAAGTCTTCGTTGTAAATGCAGATGCTGGAATTTCCAAACTATCCGGTAACAAGATTGAGGTTACCTTATCCAGATTTTCACCGATAAATCTAAGTTCTGCTCCGCGAGCTATTGGGGTAGGACCAAAACTATTGAGAATAGTTACTCCATTACCTCCTTCATTGTCTTTTTTACATGAATTCAAAAACGCTCCCATCAATAGTATACACAAGGTTGTGCATACGATCGCTTTTGAGGAATATTTTATATATTTTGTTTGCATAGTTTTATTTTTAATATGTAACATTTATTGAATTGGCACAATTCGTATATTATCAATAGCTAAACTAGGAGTACAATCTTTCCCAGCCACTCCTCCGTTGAAAACAAAGAAAGTGCAGCCATATAGCATATCTTGCGTAAGCTTAGTTTTGCAAGTTGCACCGTCAACGGTATATATAAAATTACTTAAAGGAACGGTAACCGTTATCCAACCGTTGGTTGTATAAGTTCCGGTAGATTGCCATGGAATCCATAACCCTCTTGGTACATTAGAATCGGCAATATAACTATTGGTGCCTGTTGTAGCATATGGTGTAAAAATCATTTGCAAAGCTGATGCTGTCCAAGCGCTATATACATTACACTCGAACTTAATTGCAGCTTTGGATAAATCACCACTATATAGAGGAGCATTAGGCCGGCCATTTGCCTGAGTCCATAAATCAAAGCTAAAAGCGTCTTCGTTCCATGTTGCACCTGATCCTCCAGCCATGCTTCCTGAAAATCTTACATAATTTCCACTAATTGGATCTGGATTAGAATTTCCAATGACTCCTGAACGCCAACCACCAGCAGCCGTCGAATTATCAAAATCAAGGAATATATTCCGGTTATCACGAAAATAGAATTTAGAAAGTGTAGCACCATAAAGGCTCTTTACTGTAATCGGACCAGGAGTGGAACCTGAGGGTACTTGAACTTTGAGATTCGTTTTGCTAATGTTTTGAATTACCGCAGGCATATTCCCTGGAAAAAGTACCTGTAATGGCGTATTGATATCATTTATGAAAAAATCACCCTGAATGGTTGCTATATCGCCATCTTTAACATATTCACAAACCATTGACGCAACAGTTGGAGCAGGTACAATAGCTCTAAAATCAACGCTAAGTGTATCTTTAGAACCATAAATCAGTTTCATTTTATTAGTTACCACCTTAGGAATACTGTCAGGAACAGTTACTATTATGGAATTATCTGTAACATAAACAGCATTTAAAGAAGCTTGCTGATCATTAAACCATATTTCTTTTACACTTCCTAAATTAGAACCTACAATAGCAACCATACTTCCCAGATATGCTGAATTGAGAAGAGAATCGGATTTTGTAGGATCAGTAACCCTAATGTAATTAATTGAGGGAACACCCACCGACGTATCCTTTTTACAGGAGGATAAAACCATTCCTATCATTCCAATCAGAACGAATAGGCTATATAAAAATTTAATATATCTTTTCATTTGCTTTTTTTAAGTCGTTCGTTTAAAACATTCTTAAGAACATATTTACTTGCTGTAATAATCAACAGCTGGTTTTCGTAAGTTTGGCGCTTGGCTAACTTCTGCCGCTGGCAACGGAATTACAAAGTTTCCATCATATGCATTTACAACTCGTTCATTCGGATAATGTGGAGACTTTTGGAATGTCCAAATTGTAGGATTGGGGATTTGATCAGCTTTAACATTAAAAACTCCTCTGTCCTGCGAATTTATGATTGAATAAGCCTTTTGAGGGTTATAGTAATGCAGATTAACAAAATCATACCAAGCCATACCTTCCATGGCAAACTCCTTTATTCTTTCTCTGAAAATCGTATCAAAAGTTAAAGGATCAGTAACTGCAACTAATCCAGCTCTCGTATGCACAGCATTAAAATAGCTCAAAGCAGTAGGATCTGTAGTTGAAACAGCATCACCCAATGCTGCTTCGGCATAAGTTAAATACATCTCAGCCAGCCTCATCATGTAGGTATCCTGAGGATAATCCTGTGCATCTCCTTGTCCACCCATGTCAACTTTCTGACCACAAACATATTTCTTAATAGAAGCAAAATTTCTTCCATCGTCATTAGCATAAGGGAATACCAAGGCTTGATCGACACCATTTAATGTTTCTGTGATCTCAGGATAACTTGCGCCAGGTAGCATAAAGGTTGCTTTCAAACGTTGGTCTGTGGTTTTACCTTTCCGGAGAGTATCTAGTGCTGGGTCACCAACAACTGAGATTCCATCATATAAGGAAAGCATCCACCATGTGGCGCTTTTATCACCTCCCCAGCCATCGCCATTACTAGTAATATTATTGCTAAAAGTCAAATAAGATGGGGCGGAATTTCCTTGACCATAACCATCGGTTGGTGTCTTCTTAACCCAAACCCATTGTAATTCAAACAACGATTCCGAATTATTATCGTAAGGAAATTTGAAAAGTGATGCATAATCTGTAAGTAATTGTTTCCCGCTAAGTCTAATAACACGGTCGGCGTAATATTTGGCGCTGTCTAAAAATGACTGATTTCTGACTCCACCTGCAGATTCAACTCCGGCTCTGGCCAGATAAAACCTTGCAAGCATTCCTTCAGCAGACCATTTGGAAATCCTGCCGGTTAAATCGGGTGTTTCTGGCAAATCATTCGCTATAGCTCTCATCTCATTGGTAAGGAACCGCCAAACACTTTGAATAGTATTTCTTGAAAGTGAGGTATCATTAAGTAATACTAAATTATCTGTAATTATCGGGACATCTCCAAAATCCATCACTAAATACCGATACGCCACAGCTCTCATAAACCGTGCTTCTGCAATTGCATGTTTTTTAGCAATGTCTGATACTCCGGAGCCTGAATAAGTATTAATATTATGGATTGCAAGATTGGACTGACCAACTACAATAAAAAATGCACGCCAGGCAGCACTAACCTCACCGATGTCGGGAGTTGTATTGAACAATACATTATTCCTGTCATTGTAGGCTGAATAGGCAGTCCCAGCCCGGAAATCTCCAAAATTGTAGGAAGCTTTGTCATTATAATCAAACCATACCTGACTATACAATAGAGCTGTTGCAGATTGAAGCTGACCATCGTTTTGGTAAAAAGAAGCATCTGTTACCGCATCCTGGGGAGGTTTAACCAAGAAATCTTTCTTGCAACCAGTTTGTGAAAAGATTAAAATCACAATCACAAACTTGAATATATATTTTAAATGTTTCATATTTCTGAAATTTTAGAAATTCAAGATTAAATTAAAGGTATAAATCGGAGTTAAAGGATATCGTCCATAGTCCACACCAATCGCTTGGGTTGTCGCACTTGCGTTTTGTCCGACATAAGCACCTACTTCAGGATCGTAGCCTTTATAGCCCGTTAGGGTAGCGATATTCTGCGCGCTGAGAACTATTTTTACTTCTTTCACTAGCTTTTGCTTGGAAACAAGGGCTGACGGCAAATTATAACCTAAAGAAACATTCTTAACCCTGATATACGATCCATCCTCTACCCATTTATTGGTAAAACGGTTCCAATTACCATTAATATCGCCATTAGTAATAGAAAGCCTGGGGAGATCTGCGCCTGGGTTTGATATAACTGTTGACCCATCAGGATTTGTAGTTAATTTTGCAAAATTTTCTGCTGTAGTCATAAAATTTCTGCCCAGGTAAACATTATGTGGATTGTTATTTTGCCATGCTACATAGTTATAAATATCGTTCCCCTGACTAAAGGTAAGCAAAATACTTAAATCAAATCCCTTATAAGTAAATGAGTTGGTAAAACCACCAAAGAACTTAGGCCATGGATTTCCAATATTAGTCTGATCATAAGTGTCGATTTTACCATCAGGTACACCGGCGGGTCCACTGACATCTTTATACTTGATATCACCTACCCATACATTATTAACATTTGTGGCCAATCTGTTTCCGTTATTATCTACCGGCACAGCGCTATTGTTTACATCATCTACCGATTGAAAAAGTCCATCCT
>CAYZNC010000317.1:0-7837 GCA_964478555.1 uncultured Bacteroidales bacterium
TCTTTTTGAATTTATTACCGTAAAAATTAATCTGAGTTCCGATTTGGCCAGCGATCAGGATACCTACAATAATTGTTCTGATAATGTTCAGCAGGCACTTGTAAATTTGGCTTATAGCGATTTTGTGAAAATTTCGGATTATAACAAGGTAAATGTGAAATTAAATTTTCGTTTTAACCCGGCGAAACTTGTTATTTATGGAAGCGATCAGAATGACTTCCTGAACAATGCACAATCGTCGCCATGGGATGTGGGAGTTTATAAGGCCCCTAATACTGCTGTGAGCGGGAGTAAAATTATGGTAGTAAAAAAGTGAGCGCCTGCCAGATGGACGGACAGGCGTAAGGCCAATTAATAACAAAATCATTTTCTATGAAAAAGTTAGTTTTTACAATTTTCGTTTTAATTTGCAGCTATACTATTTTTGCTCAACAAGTTAAAAGCAAACCAGGGTTGCCGCAAAAGATAAAAAACGTAACGGATACCTTGCCTAAACTTCGCAATATCATGGTTATCGCCCGAAATTATGGCGATTCCGTTGTATTACGGTGGGCACCGTCCAAAGCCACCTTATGGCATTTTGCCAACAAAGCAGGGTATATGATAGTTCGTTACGAAGTGGAAAACAAAAAAATTGTAAAAACTACCCGGAAAGCGCTTACCGAATCTCCAATAAAACCGTGGACTTTAGAAGAATGGAAACAACGGGCTCCTCGCAGTGATAGTATGGCCGCAGTATCTGCTCAATTATTATATGGTAAATCAAAAGCGAATCCCCAAGATAAAAAGAAAGGTGTAAATCTCCAGGATGCTATGAATGAGAAGTACGAACTGGAAAACCGCCATGCCCTGGCATTGTTTATTGCCGATCAGTCCCCTGCCATTGCAAGAGGCCTTGGATTGCGTTTTGCCGATAAAACAATTACCAAAGGCAAAAGCTATGCCTACACGGTTTTTGCACTTACCGATCCTAAAACTATCAAGTCCGATACCAGTGGTGTATTAATCAATACTACCGAAATATTGCCACTGCCCGAAATGCCTGTGGTTACTATAGAAGAGCTCGACAGAAAGGTCCGTTTCACCTGGAACAGAGTGATGGCTGATATGTATTTTACAAGCTACAATTATGAACGTTCTGAGGATGGAGGGAAAACATTTAAACGACTTAATAACCGACCTTATACCCAACTTACCACAGAGCAAAAATTAACGTCCTCTTCTACGATGGAGCTGAATGATTCATTACCCAGGAACTATAAGCAATATTATTACCGTATTACCGGCATTACACCTTTCGGCGACTTGGGAAAACCCACTCCCAATATGCCTGTAATGGGTAGAGACAGGACACCTCCTTCCCCACCCGATCATATTTCGGCAAAAAATATCAAAGGCAATAAGGTAAGACTTACCTGGGTGAAAAATAAGAAAGAACCTGATTTTACGGGTTTTCTAATTGGCAGGTCTGACAAAGCCTCGGGACCATTCCTGCCATTGACCTTGCAACCTGTGTCCGCAATTGTCAATGAATTTACCGATACTTCAGCTTTTCCACATGGTACTAATTATTACATTGTCTCAGCGATTGATACTGCTGGAAATGCGGGGGCTTCTGTTCCGGCTTATGTGATCATGACAGATACCATTCCACCCGCCAAACCTGTGGGACTAACAGGGAAGATAGACAGTACCGGTATTGTGCATCTGAAATGGCGCATGGGTAAAGAACCTGATTTAATGGGTTATCTTGTGTATTTGGCAAACGACACTAAACATACGTTTGTTCCTGTATCTCGCGATTTTGTGGTCGATACCACCTTTGCTGACAGCATTACCCTAAAAACACTTACCAAACATATTTATTATAAGGTGGTTGCGTTTGATAAGAATCGCAACCCAAGCACCTATTCAGACGCACTTGAATTAAAACGCCCGGATAAGGTTGCTCCTGTATCGCCTGTTTTTAATAAGTTCCTGATAACCGATACCAGTGTAGTACTCAACTGGGTCAACAGCACCAGCAACGATGTTGTGTCGCAGGTTTTATACCGGAGGGAAAAGGATAAAGCCTGGGAGTTCTATGCCAAATTGGAAACCAATATCAATACTTATATCGACCGTAAGGTAAAAAAACAAGCCTGGTACGAATATAGCCTCGAAGCTATTGATGATGCTGGGTTGCATTCGCCAAAATCGTTCCCTTTAAACGTGCGGGTTTACGATTCTGGCAAAAGACCTGATATTCAAAATTTTACGGTTACAAAAAGTCAGGATGGAAAGTCGCTTCTATTATCATGGAGATATGCTGAAAAAGGTGATTATTGGTTTATGATTTATAGATCTATAGATGGAAAAGCGCCAATGACCTATAAAACACTTTTGGCAAATCAACATTCATTTACCGACATGAACATGAAAAATGGGACCTACCAATATTCCATTAAGGCTGTCTATAAGGATGGTGGCGAATCAAGACAAGCACAGACGGTTAAGTTTGATTTTAAACCTTAACCTTATCTTTTCGTTTCCAGTATCGCCATCAAATCTTCCTTTTCAAGCTTAACAGGATTGTTTTTATTCTCGGTAAGATCAACAATTTTTTTGAAGTCCGTTGACTTGATTCCATATTTGTCCAGCATAGGTATATTCATCATTTTAGACCACTCAAATAATTTCGAAATAAATAAATCCACATAATAGTCTTGCGGCTTCTTATCGTCTTCTGAAAAAAACTTACCTAATGCTGCATATTTAAGAAGAGCCGGATGAGCGGCACTTTGATTTCTGAGTTTTTTAACGGTAATGTCATTCGATGCAGCCATCAAAGTTCCACAAACTACGCCATGCGGAACATTGAATAGCCCCCCTATGGATGAGGCAAAGCCATGCACCACGCCAAGCCCTGCATTTGTAAGGCAAATACCTGATACTAAAGCCGAGTATGACATTCCTGCTCTGGCTTCAGTATCCTGACCCCATTTCCAAACCCGTGGTAAAGCACCTATAAGGCTTCTTATTCCATCCAACGCCAGGCTATCCGTGTACGAAAATGCTTTTGTTGAAAGATATGATTCAACCAATTGTGTAAAACAATCCATTCCGCTACTGGCTGTGATTTCACGCGGACAGTTTAAGGTAAGTTCGGGGTCTACAATGGCTATATCCGGAACAAAATTTTCGTGCCGCAGCGATTTCTTAAAACCTCTCGTGCCTATTTCTGAAATTACCGCATTGCTCGTAGCTTCACTTCCTGTACCAGAAGTGGTTGGGATGGCAATAAACGGAATTTTAGTTCCGGGATGTATAGCACTGCCAACACCTTCGAGATAATCCTTTACAGATTCAGTCCTATATAGCATTGCTGATATGGCTTTCCCGGCATCTAATACACTACCACCCCCGATAGCCACCACTAATCCAATTTTAACATCGCGATAGCGTATCACAGCCATGTCAATCATCTCAGGCGAAGGTTCACGGGTGATGGGTACCAGATGATATCGAACCCCTGTTATATCAAAGGTATTCAGGAGATATTCGGCATGCTTTGAATTAGTCAATGATTGGGCACCCGTAACCACTAAAACATCATTATCGAAGTTTTTAGCGATACCTGCTAATTCCGATATTTTACCATTTCCAAAAATAACTTTTGGTGTTCGAGCGATAGAAAAAGGCTTTACCATTCTGATTTATCAATAGGTGCGACGATATTATATTTAATTCCTTTGCGAGGTTCTGCCATCCAGGTGGCAACTTTATCCCTCCAAATTGCATAATGGGCCGTGTTTTTATGAGCAGCAGATGCCTCCTCCGATTCATACGCCTCATATAGCATAAAACTTGCCTTATCCTGCGCATCCTGTAAAAGGTCGAATCTCAGATTCCCAGGTTCTTTAACCGAATTATTATGATTTTCCTTTGTAACCTTAATAAAATCTTCGACACTTTCAGGTTTTACTTTAACATATACACAAGTAACAATCATATTTTTTTCTTTACTGATTTAAATTTCTGATCATTGCTGTAATTGAATATACCATCAGCTCTTAGCGGTTGGCTGTTAGCTATTAGCTATTTAATAGAAAACACCTGACGGGTTTTGATACCCTGATAATTAACAACATCCATAATAGTTCCCGATTTAACTCTCCTGAACAAGATCTTTTGATCGGAATTCCTTATCGCCATAACGGTAAAAACATTATTGGCAGTTACGTGAAATTTTTTAACATCAAGAAGATCAGGAACGAAAAGTTGTGAATAAGTAGGAGGATTTTGGGCAGGATCAATCTGTAAAACTACCTTCTTTTCAACTGAACTTACCAGGGTTGTACCCACCAAAAAATAGTGATCGAGCGACTGATCTACAAGTGAAATATTGTTCATCTTAAACAGATCTAATGATATTACATTGATTGAAGTTGCTGTGATATTGATGATGGCTTTATCGAATACCGCTATCGATTGTTTATAATCCGGAAAACACAACCCGTTTAAATATTGCCAACCGGTGTGATCGTAGGCTAATGTCGTTAGCGAATCTTCTTTTAATGCATTGTCCTGTAAATACAAGTGAGAAATGGTTATAGCCTGGTCTTTTAGTTTAAGAAGATTAAAGCCATTTTCGTATGACTTAACAATCAAGGTGTTTGCAACATCAAAATTTGGGACAGTTAAAAGTGTATCGGGCGACACAATAAAAGTGCTACCTATCAAAGCATGACCCTGATAGTCAATGTCAAAAGAATTAGATGTGATATTTGGTAAGGTGATATTGATAAATTCAAACCGTCCGCTTCCAAAAATCCTTATTCTTTGCATCTGATTATTGGCTAAACAAAAGTATACCTCCTCCGTACCTCTTTTTATCGATTTTACTCGGTAATCATCTGTCCAATTTCCGGAAGTCAATACCATGGGGTGAAATTCAGGAGACACCTGATTTGCAATACCATCGAGAGTTCGAACGATATAAGTTTCATAGACTTTAGGGACCTGATTATTTATACTAAGCGTTAGCAGGAAAAAATCATTGCCTAAATCATATATCCCTTCAGGTCTGTAATGATTGCCCATATCCGATCCATCTTTTGCAATATATTTAACTTCCTGAAGACTTTCGGATTGTGTTAACTTGTAAATTTTAGCGGTCCCGGAAATATCTGCCGAATCTGGCATTATTAAAGAATAGGCGTCTGATGATTGTAGTTGGCCAAGTTGCTTATTATCAGCATCATGCTTTTTGCATGAAATAAGAGCAACCAATAAACTAAATAGAATAAGCTTGTTTTTATTCATACTTATATTTTTGGGGTTAATAGAGGCCAAGATAGTAACTTTTTTTTTAACCTTAATTTGATGATATTCTGCTGACACTCAAGACGCCTTTAACCTTTTTCATCTTGGCAATTAGCGCATCGAGGTGTACGGTGTCCTTCACAAACAATGTGATAAAACCTTCGAACATACCATCATTCGTATTAATGTTTAATGAACGCATGTTAACTTTTATATCTTTTGCAATAACATCGGTAATACGACTAACAAGCCCAATATCATCAACCCCTACAACTTTAATATCAGCCTGAAAAAGTGATGATCCGTCAGAATTGGTCCAGCGAGCCTTTACCATACGGTACCCATACTTTGACATTAGCTGCTCTGCGTTCGGACAATTTATCCGGTGTATCTTAACACCTTCGTTAATAGTAACAAAGCCAAAAATAGCATCGCCAAAAATGGGATTGCAACATTTAGAAAGCTTATAATCCAGGTTATCAAGGTTTTCGCCAATAACAAGGTAATCGTCCGATTTTGGTGTATGGGGTTTGATAATTTTTTCTAAGAGTTCCTCATCAATTTTTTCCGGCACTTTCCCCACTTCAGCTTTTTCCTGCAGCAATTCCTTTAGCTCCGAAACATCAAATTTTTCTTGTGCAATGGCAGCATATAGGTCTGTAACTGTTTTGAGTTTAAAATATTTCAGCAGTTTTTTGACATTCTGATCATTGAATTCCAATTTCCAGTTACGTAACTTTCTGTTTAATATTTCCTTGCCTTGTTCTGCCGTTTTCTGTAATTCTTCCTTTAAGAAAGTTTTGATTTTATTTTTGGCTTTTGAGGTAACCACAAACGTTAACCAATCTGTTTTTGGTTTCTGCGTTTTGGAAGTCAGTATTTCCACCTTATCTCCATTTTGAAGGATATGCCGGATGGGATAGTTCTTACTTTTTATTTTGGCACCAATACAAGTACTACCTATATTAGAATGGATATCAAATGCAAAATCGAGTACGGTAGCACCGGAGGGTAGTTTTTTCAAATCTCCGGTAGGCGTGAATACAAAAATTTCTTTATTATAAAGGCTAGGCTTCAGTGTATCGAGAAAATCCAAAGCCTCCATTTCAGGAGCTTCTAAAACATTACGAATGGAGCCTAACCAGTCATCGATACCTTTGTCGGCCTCTCCTCCTTTATATTTCCAATGTGCAGCAAGTCCTTTTTCTGCTATTTCGTCCATACGGCTTGTTCGAATCTGAACTTCAACCCATTTACCATTTGGTGTAATAACGGTAGTATGAAGGGATTCATAACCGTTTGTTTTGGGAATAGAAATCCAGTCCCTCATGCGGAGAGGATTAGGTTGATAAAAATCGGTTACTACTGAATAAATTCTCCAGCAATCTGACTTTTCGCTTTTTAAATCGCTGTTCACAATAATTCGAATGGCAAATAAGTCGTAAACTTCCTCAAAATCTACGGTTTGCTTACGCATTTTGTTATAAATGGAATAAATGGATTTTAAACGGCCTTTTATTTCAAATTTAAATCCCTGGTTAGTAAGTTCTTCTTTAATAGGATGAATGAACTCGCGAATAAATCTGTTACGGGCTGCTGCTGTTTCTTCAAGCTTTCTCGAAATAATTTCATACGAATTGAGGTCGGTGAATCGAAGCGAAATATCCTCAAGCTCGGATTTCAGACTATACAATCCCAAACGATGTCCCAGCGGTGCATACAGGTAAAATATTTCCGTTGCCATTGGGAAATGTGTTGCTACCGGATATTGGTGGAGTGTACGCATAATCTGCAGCCTTTCAGCCAATTTAATCAGAATTACACGTACGTCGGTTACCAATGAAAGCAGTAACTTTCGGAAATTTTCGGCTTGATCAACCGTATTCAGTGCGTCGATATTCGATATTTTCGCAAGATCTTCTATAATTGCAGCAGCTTGGTTTCCAAAGTTCTCCTTTACTGTTTCGAGGGAAATATGTCCCTCATGAACATAATTATACAAGAGACTACAAATAACGCATAAACGGCCTAGGCCAATTTCTTCAACACAAATTCGCGCAATCGCAATAAAATGATTAATCTTTGGCTCTTCGTTGAGTGAATCATAAATGTTTGATGTAGAACAAGCCAATCTAAAAGCCTTACGCACTTCACGGATATCGGTTTCATCCATTACATTCCGTGCAACGCGCATTAAGCCGCGATATTTATTAGTGACCGCCGGTTCAAGAAATAATTTTTCGCTCATAAAAGAAACTTCTGCTACAAAGTTAATATGAAAGAGCCAAGAACCAAGAATGTGGAGGTGAAAATCAGACTCTGGTGAAGTCTAATTGCATACAAATCTGACTCACCCCTTATTTGGAGAGATATTTATGCTAATGAATCTGCCTCACCCCAGCCCTCTCACTTCAGAGGGAGCAAGCTCCGTAGTTAATATGGTTTCTTAATTTGATAAGATGTCTCTTTATAAATTGCCAAAAAAAATAACTAAAAACCTAACTACGAAGCAACTCCCCTCTCACTTCAGGAG
>CAYZNC010000318.1:0-7795 GCA_964478555.1 uncultured Bacteroidales bacterium
GGTTCAACATTCCAGGTCTTAAATATCGATTTTATAAGATATTGATTCACTTTATGATCTTCTGCCACTAATATTTTTAAATCGGATAAATCCGCATTTTGGATTACTTTGTCAGCTTCCTCCGTTAACATGGTGGGATCCCCAAAGTCTAGCGGTATTGTGAAGAAAAACTGAGAGCCCGAATTTTTGGTACTTTCCAGGCCAATATTGCCCTCCATCATTTCAACAAGTTGTTTGCAAATAGCTAATCCTAAGCCGGTTCCTCCGAATTTTCGATTAACCGTTTCATCTTCCTGGCTAAAGCTTTCAAAGATAAGCGCTTGTTTATCCTTGTCGATTCCAATTCCTGTATCTGAAACTATGAATTTAACATAGTCGAGTTCTTTCTCATTTTTGGCAAGTTCTACCTCCAGTTTGATGAATCCTTCGTTGGTAAATTTCAAAGCATTACCGATTAAATTGATCAATATCTGGTTGATTCTCACAGGATCACCCATTAGGATATGATTAATTTTCTCGTCTATACTGTATGATAGTTCTATACCTTTGTCTTTTGCTTTATAATCGAAGGATTTAATGGTATTTAAGATAAGCCGGTCGACACGGAACGAAATTTTTTCAAGTTGCATTCGCCCGGCATTAATCTTTGAGAAATCTAAAATATCATTGATAATTACCAATAAATTGTCTGCTGAATCAACAATGGCATGAAGATAATTTTCCTGATGGGTTTCCAGTTTTGTTTTTTGGAGTAACTTACTCAACCCTATGATGCCATTCATAGGAGTCCTAATTTCATGACTCATATTGGCCAGGAAATGGGTTTTGGCGAGATTTGCCCTATCAGCCTCTGATTTTGCAAGCTTTAGCTCCGTTTCCATCATTTTTATCTTATCGATGTCGGTGTTAACGCCCATAATCCTTAAAGGCTTGCCATTTTTATCCCATTCTATAATTTTACCTCTTGTAAGCACCCATTTATATTCGTTAGTGGAAGTACGCAAACGTTGTTCAACCTCATAAAATGCTGTCTCTCCATGAATGTGACTTTGCAGGTTCTTTTCAGCAATATCATTGTCATCAGGATGCCGAAGCTCATGCCAGCCTTCAATATGAATATTGCCTAATATTTCGTTAAAGCCAAGCATTTCAAAGGATGATTGGGTGAAGAATATAGAACCGGTTTTGTAGTTCCAGTCCCACAGACCATTATTACCTGCTTTTAAGGCAACCTGCAATCTTTCTTCACTTGCTTTGAGAGATTCACGCCATTTTTTATGATCAATTGACCGGGAAATGATATCAGAAACTTTTGCAATTAGTTTTCTGGTATCACTTTTCCAGTTTTTATTTCGTTCCGACGACAGGAAAAATAAATATCCGATCGAATTATTTTCGCCAGAAACTAGTGGTACACAAATGAATGAACCAATAAAGTGCAGGTTGAATTTCTTTTCATTCAAAGCATGTGGGGGCAATTCATCGGTATTGTTAATATGGATGTATTCGTACTGTTTAAGCTGGTCATTAATCCAGCCCATTTCGGATAATTTTAGTTCAGCAGGTAAGGTAATTGGAACTGCTGCTTCGTTATGCCATTTATAGGCATCGGAGTAAAGACCTCTTTTAGTATTCTGAAGCAGTATTTGCGCATGATCGGCCTTTATGTATTTACCCAGCATTTCTAGTGCATCGCATATTCCCTGATCGGTTTGGTTAAAAGGCAGACTTAAAAAGTTCGACGAAATGTCCTTTAATAAAACGTCATGCGTATGAATGATCATGATCTCGTCTTCGAGCAGTTTTTTCTCGGTTATATCCCTCGAAATTCCCGTGATACCAACTATTTCTCCTGATAGATCGAAGTTTGGTATTTTATAAGTTTCAAACCAATGTTTTTCTCCATTTAATTCTTTAGTTTCTTCGATGTAAAGCGGCAATTTCTTTTCGAAAATTTTCTGGTCCTCTTCCCAAAATGTTTCAGCAACTTCGGGCGCCACAAGTTCGAAAATAGTTTTCCCAATGATATCCGCAATAGGTTTCCCTATAAAATCTGCAAATTGTCCGTTAACTGCCAGGTGTCGACCTTCCTGATCCTTCAGCCAGGCCAGAAAAGGAATATTGTTTAGAAGTGCTTTAAACCGGGATTCACTTATTTGCAATGAATCAAACATTTGCTTGACTTTTTCTTCTGTTTTTTTCCGCTCTGTGATATCGGTTACAACAATAAGCAGGCAAAGCTCATTGGCAATGTTAAAGACATCGCCGGAAACCATGGCGTAAATGATTTTACTATTTTTTCGGCGCAGTGGTGTTTCAACGTTGCGGGCAAATCCTTTGGTAAGTATCTCATTGAGTACTTTTGACCGGTCGTCATAATTTTCATAGATGTTGAGCTCTTTTGCAGTTTTACCCACAATTTCTTCGTAGGTGAATCCGGTAATCTGGCAAAAACTGTCGTTGATATCGATAAATTTGCCATCATTAATGGAAGAAATAGCCATGCCTGAAGGACTAGATCCAAAGGCCTTTGCAAATTTCTCTTCCGAATTTTTTAAACTTGTAATATCCTTACTTAAGCCGAATAAAACACTTCGACCATTCCAAATACTACGGTTTATACGTGTTTCAACAGATATTCGCTGGCCTTCACTTGTATATAGTGGAATAAAGGATGTACGTATTTTTCCCGCAAACATCTCTTGAATAAGGTTTTCAACCTCATTTTTTTGCTCTGGCGGATGGATAAAGGAAATATGTTTGTCTAAAATTTCTTCGGGCAAATAATGTAGCCGGTTTAATACTGTATTATTGACCTGCAGAATTTTGCCTTTTTCGTCCAAAACGTATAGAAAATCGTCTATTTTATTTAGAAGGTTCCGGTAGTTTTCCTCGCTAAGCCGGATTTTCCTTTCAAGTTCTAACTGCTGTTTCCGTTTGGATTGAAGCCGGTATATTTTTTCAACGACTTTTACGATTTCAGCTTTAAAATCTGGAGAAGTTTTAAGAATAAAGTCTATGGCGCCTTCACGCATAGCTTTGATAACCGTTTTAATATCCGAATCGGCTGAAACAAAAATGATAGCATGCTGGCGTTTCTGAATTCTGAGTTCGCGAATAACTTCGATACCACTCATGTATGGCAAATTATTATCCATCAGAACGATATCGACATTTTCCTGTGCCAAAAGATAAGCCAGGGCATCCTTCCCGTTAGTAATGGTAGTAACTTTTGTGAGCTCGTCCTTTAATAAATAAATCATTAGCTCAGCCTGGGCCGGATCGTCTTCAACCAAGACAATGTTGATGAATTCGTCAGGAATCATATGTTAAGCGTTTGCCGTTTTGTTATCAATAATATTCAGTTAAAATTTACTCAAAATATTCCAAAAAACCTTGTATTTATGTCACAAAAAGAATAATCCATGATGATCGACTGACTCATGGATTAGTAAAACAGGTAATTCGCATATTTATCTATTTGAACATAAGGACTTCAGTTTTTTCTTTAAGCTGTTAACTTTTTTTGTTTACAGGGATATGGTGTTAGATTTTTTCTTTTTTGTTTTGGGTAGTTCCTTATTTTCTTTTATGGTATTGAGTTTTTTACTTTCCGGACTTAAATCTTCCTCTTGATTTATGATTGGTTTTTCATTTTCTATTTTAAAGAAATTAATCATTTCACGCAGATGTTCAGCTTGATAAGTCAGCTCTTCGGCAGTTGTAGCCAGTTCTTCCGATGATGCTGCATTTTGCTGGGTAACATCATTTAGTTGCTGAATAGCACTATTTATCTGGTCAGCACCTGAATTCTGTTCTAAACTTGCTGCTGAGATTTCCTGGACTAATTTGGCAGTTTTTTCAATTTCCGGAACAATTTGTTGCAATTCTTCGCCAGCTCTGGTTGCAACACTAACTCCGTTACTCGAGACTCGATTTATTTCATCAGCTGCAATTTTGCTTCGTTCAGCCAATTTTCGCACTTCAGCTGCAACCACGGCAAAGCCTTTGCCTTCACCTCCAGCTCTCGCTGCTTCAACGGCGGCATTGAGGGCTAGAATGTTGGTTTGGAAAGCTATTTCACTAATAATAGAAATTTTTTGCGCTATTTCGGTCATTGCTTTTGCGGTTGTCATCGTTGACGAAGTGCCTTTTCGAACGCCTTCAACGGATATGGTAGCAATTTTTTCTGTGGTCATCGCATTTTGCGTATTTTGTTGGATGTTAGCCACCATTTCTTCCATGGACGAGGACACTTCTTCAGAAGCTGAAGCTTGTTCTGTTGCTCCCTGCGACATTCGCTGAGCACCTGCACTTATTTCGAGGCTTACCTGCGTTATCTGTTCAGAGGCTCTTTGGAATTGTTCTATGATTTTGGCAGTGGCTTGTACCATTTCTGTCAGCGATAACATTAATTCATCCTTATCCGACCTTTTCTGTAAAGTTATGGTTAAATCGCCATTGGCTATTAATTTTGCTTTTGTAATGATTTGGTTAAGACCTTGTATCAGGTTGTTAATGTTGTTCTTTAATATGTTAAAATCTCCTTTGTATTCTTCGGTAATTAAGTTGGGTATGTCTCCTATCGAAATTCTATTGATATGTAATGCAGCTTCGTTAAGTGGAATAATAACTGCATCGAGCGTTTGATTAAAACCTTCAATTATTTTTTTAAAGTCACCCTGGTGTTTGGAAGCATTTACTCTTACATCAAGTTTACCTTCCGCAGCTGCCCTTGCAAGCAGATGGGCATCCTTTACTACCAGATTGATAGCCTCAATGCAATGATTCAGATTATCTTTTATTACATTAAAGTCGCCATAGTAGGTTTCTGTAATTTTTTCCGGAACATCTCCCTTTGAAATTCTCTCAACGTAATTCGCAGCCATAATTAAAGGGCTAACCACAGCATCAAGGGTTTTGTTAAGGCCTGCAGCAATGTGTCTGAATTCGAAATTAACATTACTTTCATCTATGCGCTCACTTAATTCTCCGTTTAATGCCGTATCTGTTAAATGGCTGATTTCATCCGACAGTTTTGCTAAAATGCTTTTGATGTTCGAAGATATAAGCCATCCTAATCCCAGTGCACTCAGAACACCCAGGATGAGTAACCATGTCATTAGAGAACTGGCACTATCAGCTGTTTCATTGTTTTTATCTGCAATATCCTTGCCCTGAGCAGTCTTTTTGTTTAACATTGCAATAATGGCTTTTTCCTCAGCATCGAAGGTGGTATTGTATGTACCATTGGCCATAAATTCCAAAGCTTGCAAATCCTGGTTTTGCACTGCCATTAATTCGAGTGTTTCGATATCATTCAAGTAATCTTTTCTGCTTTTGGCCAAATTAAGATATAATTGATTTTCCTGATCATCCATGATGGTTGGTTTGTATTTTTCCAACAATTTGGAGATATGCTGGGATAATTCTTTACGATTGTTGAGGTAATGTTGAATAGCATTGAGATCGTTACTAAGAATCATATCGAAATGGATGGATCGTACCCTTTGAAAATCATTCAGCACATTGGAAACATCTCCAAGCGAGGTTACCACTTTTTCATACATTACCGTGTCATGTTGCTGTAAAGTCTTTAGATGCGTTACGCCTATCCATGCTATAATTCCGGCCAACAGGGCCATTATTACAAAACCTAACATTGCCTTGGTTCCAACTTTAATTTTCTTTAGCATGCTGATCCCCTTCTTTAATTTATAATGAAAATTAGTGAATTTTTAGAGTTCAGTCAACGAGTATTAATACTCAAAAATATGGCGGATAATCCCCAAATGATTTTTTTTGATATTTAATGTAAAGTCGATGTCATGTTTTTTTAGTAAATTTAGTATATGATTGTCTATTTTGCATTTGACGTCCGTTTTATTTGGAGGACAAACAATTGATTTTATGTTCAATATGAATGGTATTATGACTTTAATGGGAGTTAATAGTAGGGTAGGGTTAAAAGCTTTTTGAATAAAAACTAAATCATTTGTAATGAGTATTGAACAACCTTTAGTTAGTATTATTACAGTTAATCACAATCAATCTTTGGTTACATGTGAACTTCTGCAATCGTTATACAACATGGATTACAAGAATATTGAGATTATCGTTGTTGATAATGCCTCTCAATCAGAAGATCCATCTATTATAGAGCATCAGTTTCCGCACGTTAAGTTTATTCGTAGTCAAAGACTTCTTGGTTTTGCGGGTAGCATTAATCTCGGTATTAGTCTTGCAAGAGGCGTTTATATATTATTACTTGAAAATGATGTAGAAGTTAAATCCGTTTTTTTAGAGCCTTTGGTAAATTTTTTCAAGGAAAATCCTGAAACGGGCATGCTTTGTCCTAAAATCAAAAATTATAATCAACCTGAAATAATAGAGTTTGCCGGGTATACATCTATCCATAGGTTTTTTGTAAGTAATAAATTAATCGGGTATGGCGAAAAGGATTTAGGTCAATATGATACCATTATTGAAACTGATTTTGGGCATAAAGTAGCGCTTATGGTTTTTACAGAGGTTGTCAAAAAAGTGGGACTGTTACCCGATATCTATTATCTTTATTACGATGAATTGGATTGGGCAGAGCGAATTAAGGAAGCTGGTTTTAGAATATTTTATTATCCAAAATCCGAAGTATATTATAAAAAATTGGATTCGCCGGGTCTGTCTTCATCTGATATGGTATATTATAAAAATCGAAATCAAATATTGTTTACACGTCGCAATTATAAGGGTGTCGATAAATTTATTGCCCTTTTATACCTGTATAACGTAATGATGCCAAAGCTTTTTTTGAAATATTTGATAACCGGAAAATTTGCATCGGCATTGGCTATTATCAGAGGTGTTTGGTGGAATATGCTGACTTTTAAAATACATATCCGTTGCGATTTGTAGGGGGAGATGAAAGACATAAGATATAAGATATAAGATATAAGATATAAGATATAAGATATAAGACATAAGACATAAGATAATGCATAGCGACGACAGTATGGTAGAAAATGATAAACGACCTCTTTTTTTAGTTCCAGAGGAACGACAGTATATGAATCTGTCATTGGTAACGAAGCGAGGAATCTCATTATATATAGTTGGACAACAGTCACATCCGTTTCATCGTTCAAAGTATATGATTATTAAAATGTTTACGCTACAGGCAAAGTAAATATGAATTGACTGCCTTTGCCTAATTCACTTTCTACCCGAATGGTACCACCGTTTTTTTCTAAAAACTCTCTGCAAAGAATAAGGCCAAGACCTGTACCTGATTCATTTGCAGTGCCCTTGGTAGAAAGATTTTCATCGATACGAAATAAAAGCGGCAAATTTTCAGAAGGTATACCAATACCCGTATCAGCAATAGTTGTTTCAACCATGTTTTCAACTTTTTTGCATGATATGGTTATACTGCCATGATCGGGAGTGAACTTAACTGCATTTGACAATAGATTACGGAATATAGTCTTTAACATGTTTTCGTCGGCCGATACAATTACATTCGGATCTATTAGCTGATGTATTTTGATATTTTTACGCTGCATATTGCCTTCTGATAAGGTTATGGTCTCTTCGGCAATGCCGGCAAGCATAATTTTTGCCGGCTCGAAAAAAACATGGCCTGTTTGCGACCGCGACCACTGCAATAAATTTTCAAGCAGATCATTGCCGTTTTTTGAAGCGTTTTGGATTAACCATAGGAACTTCATGGTTTTTTCATAGGGCATTTCCTGCAAGTCTTTTATCAACATGTCTGAAAACACCATAATTACATGAAAAG
>CAYZNC010000319.1:0-5892 GCA_964478555.1 uncultured Bacteroidales bacterium
TTATACCCTTCTGTTGTATCTGAAAAAGGTCTGATTGCGAAAACATATTTATTATTAATTGTTATTATTCTAAAATACTCAAAAACTTCGACTTTTTAAAAGAAAGCGACAGATATTCCTCCTCTAAGGATCTAATTATAAATTCACTTCATGGAAATAATATAAAGTATTAATATCCAATTATTTAATATATCAACATGCAAATGAAACGTTTAGGTTTTTCAAGTTTAAAGACTGAAAAAATCCACTATAATCTTTACCAAATGGGAAATTCAAAAATATTATTTAACTTGTTAATTATTAATTATATAATATTGCGAAGACATACATTTTATTACCATAATAAATAACTTCGCAGCATCATTTAAATTTTTCAGGGTTTGGTAAAAGACGTTTCGACTCCGCTCAACGTCCGGTAAAATATGTTTCGGAGCCATCTACTAAAGACGTTTCGACTCCGCTCAACGTCCAGTTAAACACTCTTATGTATAGATAGTAATTACCAAGGCTCTTGGTCCACCATAGTTTCGGAATTCACAAAGATAGATTCCCTGCCATGTACCAAGGTTTAAACGATGGTTAGTGATGGGTAAGGTAAGCGATTGCCCCAGGATTGAACTTTTGATATGTGCGGGAAGATCATCTGCCCCTTCCAGCGTATGTGAATAGTAATTTTGATTTTCAGGGATCAATCTGTTAAATACTTTTTCAAAATCAGTTCTTACCGATGGATCGGCATTTTCATTTATAGTTAAAGCCGCTGAAGTATGTTTTATTAGGATGTTGATTAGTCCCTTTTCAGGTAATCCGGTAAGACGTTGTTCTATAGTTTTGGTTATTAAATGAAACCCTCGTTTATATTCGGGCAATGACACCTCAAATTGTTCAATCATAGTTAAAATAGCTAAATAATTTTATATACATAACAAAAATATAGTATTTTCGTTCTGAAAGAAAACATATTTATATTGATACTAAGAAGTTATTAACGAAAAAGATGTCATTATTCAATCGCAACCTGATCATACTCCTGGTATTATTTGGGTTATCAACGGGCAAAATACTTGGTCAAAAAGTTTCAGGAATAGAAGGGTATGTTAGGGATAGCATTGGAAAACCCATTTCATCAGTACACATTATTCTCGCCAATACCAATTTAGGAACAACCAGCAATGATAGTGGTTTCTATAAATTACCCGTACCTTCCGGTAAGAATTTCAATGTTTTGTTTTCGTGCGTTGGATACCAAACCGCTCAAACATTTGTCGCAATAAAGCCAGGTGAATTATTGCGAATAAATATGAACCTTAAAATTGATATAAAAAATATTCAGGAAGTATCAATTACCAGTGATGCTGATAGAGCTTCAAGTATTAGCCGGATTAGTATTAAAGACTTCCATCAGATACCAAATCCGGGAGGAGGAATAGAAGGGCTCCTCAAAACTTTGGGTGTTTCATCTTCCAATGAACTCAGTTCACAATATTCGGTGCGAGGGGGCAATTTTGATGAAAATCTGGTATACGTAAATGATATTGAAGTGATTAGGCCGTTTCTGATTCGGTCGGGACAACAGGAAGGGCTTAGTTTTATTAATCCGGACATGGTTTCGTCTGTCAAGTTTTCGGCCGGGGGTTTTGAACCCCGTTATGGTGATAAAATGTCGTCTGTTCTGGATGTTTCTTACCGAAAACCTACCGGGTACCAATGTAGCTTCAATGCTAGTTTATTGGGAGGGGGATTAACGGTTGAAGGCGTTTCAAAGAATAACAAATTAAGCTTTATTGGCGGAGTGCGGTATAAAACATCGCAATACCTGTTAAAAACATTCGACACTAAAGGTACCTACAAGCCATCATTTATTGATATTCAATCCATGATTACTTATCAGCCATCGAAGAAGCTGGAAATAAGCTTACTAGGTAACCTTGCACAAAATAAATATTTCTTCGTTCCTGAGACCCAAAGCACTAATTTTGGCACTATCCAGCAGGTTTATAACTTAACGGTGTATTATGACGGACAGGAATTAGATAAATACCGTTTGGGTTTAGGAGCACTGACTATGAATTACAAGCCCAGTGCCAATCTCTCTTTAAAATTGATTTCTTCAGCTTATTCTTCCTATGAACAGGAAACATTTGATATTCAAGGTGAATACCTCATAAATGAACTTGATAATGTTCCTGGTTCAAATGCCGGCAATGATAGTCTTTTGAATATTGGCGTAGGGGGTATGCTGAACCATGCCAGAAATTTTCTTTGGGCGGACACCTGGATGCTATCTCATATTGGTATTTATGTTGCAGATCAGCATACCATCCGATGGTCGTTAGAGTATAAACACGAGAATATCGAAGATAAACTAAATGAGTGGACAGTGATTGATTCAGCAGGTTATTCAAGTCCCTACTCTCCCAATGCTATTTCGCTTAATGACTACGCAAATGCCAACAATAATGTTATTTCTGCCAGAATTTCGGGCTATTTGCAGGATACATGGCAATTTGGAGATATTTCACGTTTTTATGTGACTGGTGGCGTGCGGTTTAATTACTGGACATACAATCAACAATGGATAATAAGTCCCCGTTTGCGTTTTTCCATTAAGCCGCCATGGCAATATGATTTTATGTTTCATCTGGCTTTGGGTGTTTATGATCAACCTCCTGTTTATAAGGAAATGAGAAACTTCCAGGGTAATTTGAATCCGGCAATACGAGCACAACGAAGCTTCCACGTGGTTTTAGGAAGCGATTATAATATGCAGCTTTGGAGTAGGCCTTTTAAACTTACATCCGAGGTTTACTATAAATTTCTTAGCGATCTTATTCCGTACAAGGTTGATAATTTGAGAATTAAGTATACTGCCCAAAACAATGCCACCGGATATGCTACCGGACTTGATTTGAAACTAAACGGCGAATTCGTTCCGGGAATAGAATCCTGGGCAAGTTTGTCCCTGCTTAAGACAGAAGAAAAGCAAAGCGATTTTTTTTATTATAATTCACAGGGCGATCTCGTTAAACAAGGTTACTACCCACGCCCAACCGATCAGAGAATTATTTTTAATATGTTCTTTCAGGATTATTTGCCAAACAACGAAACTTTCCAGGTGCATCTTAATCTGGTTTATGGAAGTGCTTTACAACTTAGTCCGCCTGATTCCAAAAGATTTGACGAGACCTTTCCGATAGGGCCTTATCGCAGAGTTGATATGGGAATTTCTAAAATATTTAAAGATCAAAATCGCGAATCGAAGGTTGTGATGTTCAATAAATTTAAAGAATTTATCGTTGGTCTCGAGATTTTCAATTTATTAAATATTAGCAATAAAGCTTCTTACCTTTGGGTTCGAACGGTTTCAAACCAGGAAAATGTTCCGAATGAATTTGCAGTACCCAACTACTTAACATCCAGAAGGGTTAATCTAAAAGTAATGGTAAAATTTTAGTCATTACCAATTACGTAGTAATCACCTTCCTGAATTTTCCCCGAAACAACATCTCATCAAGAGGTTTACGTTTTCTTTCTGATTTTTCGCGTTTTACAAGATCGTCAGACAAGCCATCTGTAGTTCCTGGATAACCCACTGCTATCATAGCCACGGGTGCAAACATTTCCGGTATATCTAAATTCGTTCGGGCTTTTTCAGCGTCGTAGCCACCCATGGGATGAGTCACCAATCCCAGAAATGCTGCCTCTACCATAAGCATGCCCATGGAAGTTCCAACATCATGCCATGCGTATTTATTTGAACGATATGCATCTTCATATTTATAACTCTCTTCTGCAACGGATAACACGAGCATATAGGCATTTTTTACCCATCGTTGATTTCCCGGTACAAGACATTCGAACAATAATTGGAATTGCTGCTGGTCATCTTGCGTTGCATAAATATATCTCCATGGCTGAAGGTTCGAACTGGAAGTTGACAATTGTGCAGCCTCAAATAATTCAGTAATTTTTTCCTGTTCAATTGGTTTAGTAGAAAAAGCTACCGTGCTTCTCCTATGTAATATTAAATCTATAATCATTCTTGATCCTTTTAATATGTACTTAAGCTATTCAAAATAAATTTGTTAATGATATCTCTATTTTTCCTTATTTTCAAACAAATGATGTTTATTTAAGTTCAGATGCCTACAAAAAACAAATCGTTTGAAGCCTCAAACTTCAAACGATTTATTAACAAAGTTCCGAAATGGAATGCGCAATGCACGGTCAAAATTGGAAACCAATGCCAAGTTTCATAGAAGGTACAAATCCATAATTATTTTTATGAATGCCCCAGGTGTTTGGAGTTGTACCTTGATAATGAGAACCAAAATATACACCAAAACCTGCAGAACCTTCTAAACAAATCTGCTTAAAAAGTGCAATTTGTGCTCCAATTCCAAGGGAATGTTCAAATGTTGTCAATTTACCCTTTGTCATTGAAGGATTTGCATTAGCTGATTGAAGATAAGAAGGATCCATTATTACCTGCGAAGGTAAGCGATATAAAAAATTATAGTGTAAAAAAAGTTTTACGGATTTATGGTAATAATTGGCGGAGCGAAAACCTAAAAAATGCTTGTACATAAATTCAAAGCCTTTCACTTGCTTATGTTGCGTATCAAACATCACACCCACTTCAAATATGCGATTAAACTTTTGGACATTAAAATTCAGGTTTGTATTGGCACTATAGCCGCTTCCGGTTGAAGCCTGATAAAGATTTATACCATAATAAACATTATCAATACTGTAGTTTGATAATGGATTAATATTTGCTACTTCGTAAGGATTGTTTATGCTATTGCCTCCCCAAATATTGGCGATCATCATCAATCCGCTGGTAAAAAGTATTAATCGTTTCATGGCTGTGTGTGTTTGTTTGATATATTTTACGTAAAGGTTACTCAAATTCCTCGGAAAAACCGGTGATTTGCCCAAACCGGCCCAATGATTATTATTATTGGGCTGGCTAAGCATAATCATCCATGCATATTGATCTAAATCATCTTTTACTTCTGAGCGGTTTTGGATCAATTCATTACAATTTGTTTTTTTTATGATTAGTTTTGAAATATGATTATATTTATATATGTTTGCATTAACATTTAATTTGATTATGGAAACTAAAAAACTCGAAAAAGCGGCGTATATTCTCAAAACAATTGCGCATCCGACGCGTTTAGCAATAATTGATATTTTGAATGAGCACCAACAGTTACCTGTTAATGAAGTATGCAGGCTTTTAAAGGGAGAGCAATCCGTGATTTCGCATCATCTTATCAATATGAAATTAAAGGGTCTGTTAACTGCTTCCAAGTCAGGTAACCAGGTTTATTACTCGCTAAGAGAACCTAATCTTTTGCAAATTATTACCTGTGTAAATAACTGTGATTGTTTTATGTAAATTTTTAATTCTAATGAAAGCAATAAACTATATTATTATATTCGTGTTGTTGATAGGAATCCCTATATCAACAGGCTGTCAGGGGCAAACATCAAAAAAGCAACAAGAAGCAAAACCTGCTAATGTTAGCATTGAACATCTTTCAACGGCAAGTTTTAAGCAAAAAGTATTTAACTACGAAGTAAATAAAACCTGGAAATTTGCAGGTGAAAAGCCATGTATTATTGATTTTTATGCTGACTGGTGTGGTCCATGTCGGTTGCTTTCACCCACCGTGGAAAAAGTAGCAAATGACTATCAGGGAAAGATCGACGTATACAAGGTGAATGTCGACGAACAGCCGGAATTGGCAAATACATTCGGAATATCAGGGATACCTGCGGTTTTATTTTGCCCAAAAAGCGATAAACCTCAAATGACAACCGGTGTAATTAGCAAAGCTGATTTCGACAAAGCGATTAGAGAAGTATTGAAGGTTAATTGAT
>CAYZNC010000319.1:5992-7750 GCA_964478555.1 uncultured Bacteroidales bacterium
ACTCATATTAAGGATGGTTTCGACTCCGCTCAACCACCTAATTAGATTAGATCATATTGAGAAGTCGGAGTAGGACCCTGAGCGGAGTCGAAGGGTGAAACACGGGTTACGTAACCTTTAATCATCTCAGCATAATTCCGGCACCAAATCTGCCTGTGATACCTTTATCATATCTGGAAGAAAAGAAGCCATTATGATTGCAATGCGTGCAAAGGTTGGCAATGATAATATTGTTCTGCGATAAACCAGCTTCAAGCATTTGTATTTTATTGGTTTGCCACAAGTCAAAATGAGCAAGTGAATCTTTGTAATCATAACTGATGAACTCATCGGTAGTACCATATAAACGCAATATTGTATCAATAACTTCACCACCTACATGATAGCAACATGGTCCAATTGATGGCCCAATCGCCGCCCTGATATCTTGGTAATTACAATTAAAGGCTTCCTTCATTTTTTGAACTGTAGCCAAAGCAATGTTTTTTACAGTACCCCGCCAACCTACATGTGCTGCTCCAATTACCTTTTTCACCGGATCAAAGAACAACAAAGGAACACAGTCCGCACCCATTACAAAGAGACAAATGCCCGACTGATCAGTGATAATACCATCAGTTTCGTGTATTGCTGACTCGCGGCTAAGCGATCCACTACCTTTTAACTCCCGGGTAGCCACAACTACATTGGTACCATGAACCTGGTTAAGTATTACAAATGATTCAAGCGGAATACCTGCTGCCTTAGCTAAGATATGCCTATTCTGCAGTACCAAGCCCGGAGCGTCGTCAGTACCCAAACCAACATTCAATGAAGCATAGGGACCCTGGCTCACTCCCCCATGGCGTGTGGAAACAAAATGAATAATTTCGTTAAAATCAATCCATTCATCATACTTTAAAACCGGGCTCTCCGTAAATTTCATTTTCAAGTATTTATATTATGATTTTTAACAACTTGATTACTTTGAATAAGATGCAAATTTAAATGTAAAATTAACAGGTTATCCTGCATTTGTTATGGCTATCTATATTATTTTTGCGCGATGTAATTTTATCTCATGAATAAAGTTTCCAACATCCTCCTTCTTTTAATCATTACCAGCCAAACTATCTGTTTACACGGGCAACAATCTTCATGGACAGACCGGATTTATGTGGAAGGCAATCTGCATTATGGATTTGTAATGCCCCATACTACTTCCATTGCCTATTTCGTGAATGAGCATGTAACGGGTTTTCAATGCAACATAGGACTTATTACGGACGGTAGAAAACAATGGCAAAAATATTATAATTATCCCCGCATGGGCATAGGATTCTACCATTCAGGGTTGGGCAACGATCAGGTGTATGGTAAGGTTAATGCACTCTTCTTTTATTTTGACAGAATGTTCATTAAAAATAAAAGGCACATCAACTTTGGAAACAGGATTTCGTTTGGCTTGGCTTACATCAATAAGCAATTTGACATGGTAAATGATTATTACAATGTTGCTATCGGATCAAAGCTTAATGTGTACCTCAACTATAGCCTGGAGGGAACGGTTCGACTTGCACCAAAGATACAAATGAAGCTAGGTTTGGGATTCAGTCACATGTCTAATGGACGTTTTTTTGAACCTAACAAAGGCCTTAACTTGGTTACCTCTTTTGTTGGTGTTCAGTATGCCATAAATGAACCGACCCAATATTTTTTGCCGGAATATCAGGATAATGAAGTCACTAAGAAAAATCAGTTAATGGTGATGGGTGCCTG
>CAYZNC010000320.1:0-7699 GCA_964478555.1 uncultured Bacteroidales bacterium
ACTTAGGGTGGAAACGATCAAAGGTCTGTTCTACATAATCCATGATTTCACGTCGGTTTTTTGATCTTTCCAGAAAAGCAGGATTAACGCTGATTAAACCATATCCGCTGATATTTCTCTGTAACAGTATGGTTTGTGAACCAATAGCAAAAACCTTGGGAATAAAATGATAATCCTGGATGACTCCAATAATCCGGTATCGTTTACCCCGAAAGTAAAATTGGTGTCCAACGGCATCTTTAAAGCCAAGCGCTTTCATCGCTTTTTCATTAACAACAATAGCATCAATACTATCCGATGGATAATCCATAGCATAAAACCGCCCTTGTATCATTTTTAAATTTAGTGTTTTTTGAAAATCATATCCAACTGATGTGACGAACATCTCTCCATTTTTAGCCTCTTTTGTCAAACCCCACTCTAGTTCAATATTGAAATCGCGCATCGGCATCTCCCTGGATGTAGTTACATTGAGTATGGCATTATGCCTTAGCAGTTCATTTTTTATACCATCAAATTTTTTAGCCATATCATCCCTTAATTCAATATATATGGTATTCTTTGTGTCGTATCCCAACGCTTTCATATATTGACCCTGGAAATAATTAACCACAATTGCAATTACAAAAATCATGGTTATCGATAATTGTACGATCACATTCAGCTTTCTGAAGAAAGATTTACTTTTACCGGTATCGCCGGATTTCAAAATTTTAACCGGTTTATACAACGACATGATTAAACTTGGATAACTACCGGCTAAAAAACCAGTTACCATAAGAATGCTGCTGATACCAACCAAAACTTTCCAATCATCATAAGAAAAAGATATGTATTCCTTAATGATTTCGTTAAAATTGGGCAGGATAAGTTGAACGATGAGAATTGCAAAATTTAAAGCGATGATTGTAATCAATAGCGTTTCAGTCATGAATTGCGCGAATAATTGGGATCGTTTTGCCCCTGCCACTTTTCTGATTGCCACTTCTTTGGAACGTTGGGTCATGCGGGCGGTAGTAAGGCATATAAAATTGAAGCAGGCAATAATTAAAGTAAATAACGCTACAACAGCCAGCACCCAAACCAAAACAATCTTAGGAGGATAGTCATATCCATATAATCGTACTCTTAATAATGGCTCTAATAAAATTTTTGCATCCAAATCATTGTTTGTTTTTTTATTGTAATATTCGGAGGCCTTTTTTGACAAATTAGTCAGACCGGAATTTCCAGAAAGTTTTAAGTAATTAAAGCAGTTATTACTGCCATAATAATCCAGAGCGTTGGTTAAATGTCTGAAATAATTAATAGGCAGCAGAAAATTAAATCTTTTGTGTGAATTATAAGGGATATCTTTCAAAACACCGGTAACAGTTACTGTATTTACATTATCAATTTTGATCATTTTACCCATCGGGTTTTCATTGCCGAAGTACTTTTGGGCCATGCTTTCCGTGAGTACAATGGAAAGCGGAGCTGCAAGTGCTGTCTTAGGATTTCCCCGGATAAATGGAAAATTAAAAACCTGAAATAGAGATGAATCCGCATACATTCCGTCTCTTGCATCTTCGAGGAACTTTTTTACAACCGCAGTTTTTCCTTCGGTATGACTCTCAAACAACACATCGTCTTCAAGCGGAATAAGACTTGTAAATGATTCTATTTCAGGAAACATATTCTTCAAATCCCGCGCCAGTGCATATGATGTTGTAGGCTGGGTTACCGTACTGGAAGAAAGCTTTACGCGGGCATACATCAGATAAATGCGATCGGCATCTTTGTGGTATTTATCAAAACTCACTTCGTAATTGATCCATAAATAAACCAGAATTGTACACACCAACCCAAGTGTGAGACCTATCACATTTATTAACGAAAATGCCTTATTTCTGATGAAGTTATAGTAGGCTATTTTTAAGTAGTTTTTTATCATGGTTTTTATTTATAGCATTCGTTTTTACCTTAAATCTTCAATACGTATGCCATTGAAAGTAAGTTATTGATTTATAAACACTAATATAAACATTATTACGAAGCAATGTATCAAAATCCAACAATAGTTGTAGTAATTTACAACAGTACAAAAAAAGAGAAGTGAATGATTCATCCAACTCCTTCTTTCTTCACAAATCTTATTGTCATTTCAGAATAATCCTTTATTTTAGTTGTTTAAACAAAACCTGTATAAGCTCATAGTTATGTCCATTGATTCAATAAGCAATCCGGTAACCTTATTTACGCTTATTATTTCTATAATCTTGTTTGTCCCTTTTATTTCAAAGAAACTCAGGATACCTTCCATTTTTGGCTTAATTCTGGCAGGCATTATTATTGGGCCTAATGCAACGGGCTTGCTTACCAATAATCAGGGTATCAGCGTTTTTGCAGCTGTAGGACTGTTATACCTCATGTTTCTGGCAGGCTTGGAGATTAACTTCAACAGCTTCCGGCAAAACCGGAATAAGAGTTTATTTTTTGGTGCAGCTACTTTCTTTATACCGATGCTGATAGGATTTTTTATTCTGCATTACCTGCTCCGATTTACATTTTTACCGGCTTTGCTGGTTTCCAGTATGTTTTCAACACATACGCTTATATCCTATCCTATTGTAAGCCGGTTAAGTTTAACGCGCCGGGAAACTGTGGTTATTACCATTGGCGGGACGATCATTACCGATACTGCAGTACTACTTTTGCTGACTATTATTACCAAATCGTATGAAGGAAAATTAAATGGCATATTTTGGCTGGAACTCATTGCGCTGTTAATCGTTTTTGTGTTTGTTGTTTTATGGGGGCTACCGAGAGTTGCCCGTTGGTATTTCAACACGTTTCAAAGCGATAGCACGCAGGAATATGTATTTGTATTGGTGGCATTATTTTGTTCGGCAACGCTTGCTAAGCTGGCTGGTATCGAGCCTATTGTGGGAGCATTCTTGTCGGGTTTAGCACTTAACAGGGTTATTCCACATCATTCACCACTAATGAACAGGATAGAATTTATAGGAAAATCGATATTCATCCCTTTTTTCCTGATCAGTGTAGGAATGCTGATCAATCTTAAAATATTGTTTACGGGTTTTGAAACCATATTTATTGCCTTAGTATTGATTTCAGTGGCTCTGGTAGGAAAATACCTGGCGGCCTTTTTTACACAACTGGTATTCAGATATTCGCGAGCCGATCGCAACCTGATTTTCGGGCTAAGCAGCTCGCATGCAGCAGCGACCATAGCAGTGATTCTGGTTGGTTTCCAAATAGGAATTATTGACGAAAAGGTACTCAACGGAACGATACTGTTAATACTGGTTACCTGTATGATTAGTGCGTTTGTAACCGAAAATGCGGGACGCCTTCTGGCCATCGAGGAAGCAGACCCGGCTAATGAATTTGCCAATGGTCCGGAAAGAATATTGGTGCCGGTTTCAAATCCTGACACCGTACAAAATTTAATAGATGTAGCTATTCTTACCTGTGAAGCAGATTCAGATGCAGTTATTTACCCGCTTTCCATTGTGAATGACGATAAGGATGCTCAACTGATGATTATGAATTATAGAAAATTAATGGCTCACTTGTCTTCTCATGCCATAGCTTCTGATATTCATCTTACGCCCGCAACCCGCATCGATATCAATGTCCCCACCGGAATATCAAGAGCAGTTAAAGAATTAATGGCTACCAAGATTGTTTTGGGCTGGGGCGGGCATTCTTCCACGGCAAATTATTTCTTTGGAAACATCATCGATAATATTCTGGAACATGTACAGCAAATGGTTATGGTGGTTAAGCTTGACAGACGCATTGGTCAGTTAAGAAATATTGCTGTTTTGGTGCCTGCCAATGCGGATAGGGAAATAGGGTTTACCGGATGGATCAATACTGTGATTAACATGTCGAAAAGGACGGGCGGCAAAATCATCTTTCTTACCAATTCTCACACTATTTCAATACTCAAAAACCGGCTGAAAGATTATAAATTTTTTAACGATGATAACTACCTGCGCTATGAATATTATCCCAATCTTACTGCTATTCCTTTAGAGCTCACGGAAAATGATATGCTGGTTGCTGTAGCCGCCCGTCCTTCAACAATTTCGTTCTCCCGTCGTCAGTTGATTATTCCCAAGCTCATGTCGCATTTGACCAAGGAGCAAAATTTCATCATCATATATCCTGAACAGATTGAAATGCCAGCGATTTAAAATTTCCCCTGTTTAATTTGCAAACCTCCGAAGACTGTATTGGAATCTATATAAAACCGGGGTTTTGAAACCTTTACGGAATCATTTTCATATCTCAGCGATCCAAATGCAGCCGAATTGCCGTTGGGCATCTTCGTTCCTCCGAAAACTGTTTGCGACTCAATTTGTATTGGAATCTCAGGATTGATATACAGCTGAGTCCCACCAAAAATCGTATTTATTTTAATGTGAACTTCCTTACCTTCTGGTACGGTAAAATGGCTTAAGTCAATTTTTCCACCTCCAAAGATCACATTATACTCTTTGCCATCCACCACTTCACTTATGGTTTTCTGACTGAAGATAACATTGCCTTCGTCCTTGTTGTCGTGAAACATACTAAAATCTCTTCCAACAAACAACTTAATTCCCAAATAGATGAAGAAAAACGCAAACAGTATTCTAAATATCGAAAACTCGACATTAAATACTATTTTAATAATCAGACTCAATCCTATAAGGATTAAAATTAAAGCCCAAAATATACCTGTACTCATTTTCATAATTTTTAGATTAAACAATTTTGATACGAAAATAGCAACAATAAAACAATGAGATAAGTACTTTTCGGTGAAAGGGGTTTATAGTTCGGTAAGTGGGTTTTTAAAATCGGCTGGTTTTAGGCTGTAGGTTGTTAGACTGTAGGCTGAAGGTAAAAATGATCTTGCAACTCGTAAACTCCTATCATGCAATTAGCTTCTAACTTTTACCTGCTGCCATATTTAGATGCCAGTCAGACTTCTCGCTAAGCTACAGCCTATAGCCTATAGCCTTCCCTTACGATACCATATCCATAAACAACTCTCTTTTCCGCAAGGCTACGGGCACTTTGCAGTAATCGGCCATAATGAGGTATTGTTCTACCTTATCGAAGTATTGAATATAATTAGTGTTGATTATATGAGAAGGATGGATTCGTAAAAACGCAGGAGTCGTAAGTCGTGCTTCAAATGATTTGAGCGATTGGGTTGAAAAGAGACATTTTTCATCCTTTAAAACAACTTTCGTATGGCTTTTTTCGGATTCCAGCCTGATGATTTGATCGGGGTGTCTTAGGTAAATATTAGAAGCAGTTTTGATCATAATTTTATCGGAAGATATTGTTTTTTGATTGAAGATCTTCCGGGTGTTATTAAGTTTGACTGAGACATCAGTGTAATATATTTTTTGAACTGCCTTAATAATATTGACGGGAGAAATGGGTTTGACCAGATAATCAACAGGATTGAATTTCATGGCATTACATTCATGTTCTTTAAAGGCTGTGATAAAGATAACTTTAAAGGAATAATCGCACAAAAGATTTAAAAGATCGAATCCTTTTCCATCAGGAAGTTCAATATCCAGGAAAATCACATCGGGGTTAAACTTTTGAATTGCTTTAACACCCGTATAAATTGAATCTGCTTCAGCTAAAATTTCGATTTCAGCACAATAATGTTTCACTATTTCACAGATTAGCTGACGGGAAACAACATCATCATCAATGATAATTGCCTTTAAACTAGCTTCTTGTTGCGACGTTTTCACTAATTGCATGTTACTTTATTTTAACCAACGAACGATTTGATTTTTAACTATATCTAATTTATCATTTTTCTCTCATTAAAACAAAAGATATGCTGCTATGATTAGTAAGTACAACAGAAATTTTGATGAAAGTGCATTTTTCGGTGACGAAAATTAAAATGCGATGGATGGGTGGAAAATTAATTTGCTAATGGGTTAATATATCGATGACAAGCCATTAGCGGTTGGCTGTTGGCAATTAGCAGCGAGTAATTGCTTAAAATTTGTACTTAACCACATCCATAGCTAAAAGCTTGTTTAAACTGATAAACTGCCAATTTTTGCTGACCAGCCGCATCGCGGCGACCTATTGACTCTTTAACCGGCAAAATATTCGCTATGCACGACATACCAACAAAAAAGAGGTTGTCAAATGTTTGACAACCTCTTTTTTTAGTTATAAAAACTTCGGTTATTTTTTCTTAAAAGTAGCTTTTGCTGAAGCTGAGGAGAGGGGGGTAGTCATGGTCAAAACTAATTGGGTTGCGGATAATGAATTAATGGTATATTTATAAAAAACCATGTCCATAGCTTTACCGTCAAAAGTATAGTCCGTACCATTAAAATCTGAATTCAAATCGGCATAAGTGGTTGATTCAAAACATTTAGTATCCGTGAATTTAATATATGCCGAATCACCAGCTGCTGCGTCAGTTTGTACCCAGGTGATTCCAACAAATTGTGATTTCGTATAAGTAGGAGCATCTGTTTTGTCTTTCTTACATGATGCAAATACTACTGACGCTACAACTACTAACAATAATAAAACTTTTTTCATAATAGATAAATTTAGATTTAAATTAAAAAAATTAACTACACTACAATTTAATAAAAAAAAATGATTGATTAATATAAAAGAAAAAAAATTAAACATAATTTAAATTTTGATTCTCAAAATAAATACAGGAACTCAAAGATCTGAGACATGTTTTTGAAGGGTTTGGTAAAAATTTGAATGAGCATGGATTTACGGTTGCTTTTTATATAAGACGCAGAAATGTGAAAACGTTTCAAAAAAAATTCGAAAATAATTTAATTTTATAAATATTTACATTGAACGTGAGATATAAATGACTCACATTAAACAAATAAGAAGAAGTCACAACTAAATGACAGGTATCGATAAGCATGATTCGATCATGTCTTAACATAATTACCAAATAACATTGAAGATCGTTTGGGTGGTGAGACGCTGCTGAAACAAAGGGTAACCGAAAAGTGAGGTAGCGCTCGGCGAACGTCTCCTGACTTCGCCGCACTAAGTACCGTTCTCCGAACGGTTAAAACAAAAAAGACCATCCTTTTGTGGACAGTCTTGTGTTGTAAGCTGTTGGTTATTATTAATTTACCACCCCTAACCCCTCCTAGAAAATGGGAGGGGATCCGCAGCGGCTTATAGATTTGAACATTTCTTTGTACTCAGTACTTTATACTTTATACTCGAAACTTAGTACTAAGTACTTTCTTACTCTTCCTTCGATTCTGCCTCGTATGCTTTGAGGAGTTCGCCCTGAATTTCACCAGGTACCTGTGCATACTCCGAGAATTTCATGTTGTACACAGCACGGCCTTGGGTCAGTGAGCTTAAAGAGGTAGAGTATTTGTTCATTTCTGCTAAGGGTACCTTAGCGGTAATTTTTTCAAAACCTCTTTCGCTGCTCATACCCTGAACAATGGCTCGACGAGTTTGTAAATCACTCATTACATCACCCATACGATCTGCAGGCACCCATACTTCCACATTGTAAACTGGTTCCATGATTTTTGGACCGGCAATTTTGAATGCTTCTCTGAACGCATTACGGCCTGCTAAGCGGAACGAAATTTCATTGGAATCTACAGTGTGCATCTTTCCATCGTATACATACACTTTAATGTCGCGGGCA
>CAYZNC010000321.1:0-7685 GCA_964478555.1 uncultured Bacteroidales bacterium
TTTGTTCCCGGGGAGAAGGTCCATTTGACACTATCGGGAACCGGCCAGCTAACATCTACAATGACTAAAGAATCGGTTGCATACCGGGAGGTTGGAACCAGAAAATCGACCCAGGGCTTGGTGTTGCGGATGGCAATTATTTGCTCAGTAACCGCAACGCAATTGTTGGCATCCTGTACATATATGTTATGGGTACCTGCATCCATTGGTATTTCGGGTATTTGGGTAAAATCTGTCATTTTGTCAACCCCAAAATAATAGGGCGGCGTCCCTCCGTCGGCTGATGGACGCACAATACCTTTGTCGGTACCCGCACATACCGGTTTAGCCGTTGAGGACACTGTGAGTGTTTCAGGTTCGGTAACTTCAAACCGGTGTTCGGTCACACAGTTAAAAGCATCGGTTACTTTTAATGTGTAGGAGCCTTTTAACAGGTAACGTTGTTCCAGCTGATCACTGCCGGTTTCTTTCCAAAGCCAGTTGTATGGGGTAATGCCTCCCGATATGGCAGGCACAATGGATCCTTCCTTATAACCATTGCACTTTTCGTTCACAATGGCACCGATGATAACTATTTCTGGCGATTGGGTTGTAAGCTCCGCATCGGATATTTGTAAACAACCATTGATGTCTTTAGCTGCTATTTCGTATTTTCCTGCAGCAAGATTGTTGAATGTATTTATGGGGCTATAATTACCACTGCCAAAGCTATAGGTATAAGGTTCCGTACCACCGTATGCAAAAACGGCAATGCTTCCGGTGGCATCATTGAAACACTTTGTTCTTTGGTTAGTAAGAACAAGGTTGATTTCTGACGTTGGCTGCTTTAAGGTTACCTGTTGTGTTTTAGCACATCCGCGACCATCTTGTACTGTTAAATTATAGGTACCTGCCGTAAGACCTTTTAACGAATCTGTGGTAAACCATTGTCCGTTCGTCTGGCACTGACTTTGGTAACCACTGTATGTGCCGCCGTTACCTCCGTAAGGATTTATTTTGATCCAGCCGTTGTTGTTGCCAAAGCAGGTTACCTGAAAACCGTTGTAGTTGGAAAGGGTATAGTTAAAGTTAAATGTGTCAGACGGGTTGGTGATGGTTTGGAGGGCTTCATATAGTGTAGTACATAATTTGGCATCTCGTACCCGGAGGCTGTAGGTAGAAGGCTGTAGGGGAGAACCCGGTATATAATTCTTCCATAAGCTATTGCTGGTAGAATCCTGATAGGTATAACCTCCATTGCCACCAACAGCTTTTATGAAGATGTTGCCCGAATCGCCAACACAGGTGATATCATTTAATTTCAGGCTGTCAAAAACGAGCGGTGCGGGCTCATGAATAGTAACACTATCGTTTACGGGATTGCAATTGTAAAGACTGTCCCATGCCGAAAGACGATAATTTCCCTTTTGTAATGACGTTAATGATAATGGAAGATTCAACGGCTGATCCCATTCCCCACTTTCCGGATCTTTTTTATACCAGTTATGATCATAAGAGCCTGAACCATATGAAAGGGTTGTGGCAATCTTTCCATTGCTGTCGCCATGGCAGGTGATGTCCTTTGGTACAAGGTCTATGTGAACCTCGCGATTGGATTTGATGGAATCGGAGGTGGTGACAGCATCATTACAGATTGAATTCGCGTTTTTTACCTGGAGTGTATATTGTCCCGCAAAAAGGTTTTCAAAAGCTACATCATGATTGGCGCTATTAACGTCATTGCTATAGCCTTTGAGGTTTGTAAGGTGATAAGTATACCCACCGGGTTGTCCTCCAAAAGAATTTGCAGAAAGGGAACCCCTGTTATCACCAAAACAATTTACTTTGCTAATACTGCTGATAAAAGCTTTAAGGGTGTCTACTGGGTTTAATGTATTGTTCACAAATGCACCCTTGCAATTTGGTAAATTATTATTACGAACATTAATAATATAATTACCACTTGGAAGCGAATTGATGGTCCAGTTAGCTCCCTGTTCTGGTACATCAATGATAGGATTGGTCATTTGAGCGTCGGTCGCCCGATATATTCGATAATCGTAAATATTTGATGCACATGAGGCAACAACTAAAAAGCTTCCGTTGGCAGGATCAATACAATCAGGTTTTTTGGCTGTAATATCAGTTATGGTGACTGCAGGTGGGGACGGTACAATGACAAGCTGATGATGTGTTACCTCATTTACTGTACAGCCATCAGTTGCGGAAATATAATGAGTGCCATGAACATTTGGAATAGGGTTAGTTGTGGTCTTCCCGTCTAAATAAAAAGAATAATTACCTGTTCCGATAAGATTATTGAAAGTAATGCTCCCATCAGAAATCTCAGGACAGGAAGTGCCTGTTATTCCGGGTGTGAAGGAAAGTGAAGGCAAAGAATCTATAGTGAAGAGTATAGGCAAAAGACAATTTTTAATGGCAGGATCCTGATATGTTAGGAATAGTTTCTGTTTTCCTGGTGAAAGGTTCTGAATTATTACCGCATTTCCATTAAAATCGTGAGGCAGTGACCCCCATTTTTTCACTGTATCACTGATATCGGTTAAATCATCCATATCTGCCCTTATTATATGGTATGTGTAGGCATTTGTAGCTACGATACTTTTAACATTGGTAACAGGTAATTGTCCATTATGGCTCGGATAGGGGCAGGATTTGGTAAAAGTGGCAGAATTGAGCGTAGCGGAAGGTGGCGGTGGCAATACATCAACCTGGGAATAAGAATAGGCATTCAGCCCTTGACATGCGTCACGACTGGCTCTTACACGGAAATAAAACGGCGTAAGGTAGGTGATGCTGCTACTATCGTTAACCGGGTTAAAATGTATCGTATTTTGCATGTAGCCGGATCCTCCTGCACTTTTCCATGTACCCGATGAACCGATCCTATAATCACAGGTATAGAATATTTGTGAGGTATCGCCGTAATCCAATTTGGATGATGCCTTAATGTCAATGGTTTTGTTGTAACAAGCTTTGGCATTCGGCATTTTCAGATAAGGAGGAGAAGGACATGACTGCACGTTGAAGTGCATAGTGCCCGAAGTAATATTAGAGTTGATGTTTAAGGTTACATTATTGGCAACGCCATAATCGCCCAAAACGACGCTACAGGTGAAACTCTTGGTCGTATTGTTCCTGGGGTCGCTGCACACAATTGAAAATGAAAATACGATTGTAAGTGAGCCACTATTAAGGGTTACCAGATCAGAATATGAATTAAGATCAGTAGTATAAGGGTAACTCCCCCTGCCATTGAACCCATTGATAAGAACCTGCGTAGGAACATAATTAGTGAAATAGGTATTCCCGTTATAGGTTACAGTATTGAAGGAATGATCGGTTACGTTTAACATCAGGTTGGTTGTAATCGGGTAAATGCTTGCTCTTAAATCAAATGCAGGCACAACTGATAAACATATCACGAATAGTGTTTTTAAAATATTCATCTCTACAATTTTTTAACACAGGAATTGGGTTCAACCTATAATTTGGCCGTTTGAAATTTATTGATCGTTATTCATACTTCTTTTTTACGCTGATAAAAATTTTCTTTTATATCTTAATGACAAAAACGTTAAAAGGTAACCTCAAAAATTCAATTATTTTTTAAAAATCATTAACACATCGTTGTATTTTGCAGATTTTTAATATATTACAAAAAGAATATTTTTAATTGTGGAAATATGTTTACTTTATGTTCTGGTTGACATAAGATATGTTATACTGTTGTTTAATCGGACATTATGATGTATATTAAAAATATGTCATTGATTATAAACTATTTATATAACTATAACATAGGTTATCTTTATGAAAGCCAGATTAATTATAGAATGGTTGGCGAGGTGCCAACAAAAAACATTGCGGGTCTGGAGAGACGAGGGGTTGTGGTTTTTGCTAACTAAGAAAGGAGGTGTTTTTATTTTATAACAATATATGTTTTCTTAAATTGTCTCTCTAATGTGGGGCCCCCATTTTGATGTAATTACAATACTCCGGAATATGTTTTGATCCCAGGTGAAATTGCTTTACACCGATAAATGCCCCTACCATTCTTAATTGGAAGCATAGCCAAACTATCGCCTTTTTTAATACATATGTTAGGATTTAACGTTGAATTCCATGCGGTCAAAAAAATTTCTGAAGAATACTCTTGTCCAACTCTTAATGTATTTGAATTTTCAATAACTACGATGTCTATACGATTAAACTTGAAATCACCCCTATCATAATTAATTAACATAGGCTCTATGATCCCCAATTCAGTTTTAAGGTAAAATTCTTAATACAAAGTATTGACATTGTCAAATGATCAGAGGAAAAATTTAACAGTGAATCAACCAGTGATAATTCAATTTGCGTTTTGTGAGATGAATTTATGCTAAAACAAATTTTATCATTCTGCTTTAATGGTTGTAATTGCATCACTTAATCCAAGGGAACTAACTGTTAGCTTAATATCACCAACATTTTTGGTACTTCTTATTACCACAAGCGCACGACCATGCCAAGCTTTACGAGAAGATCCAATGTACGAATCGACGTCTTTAAGATTAGCATTATCCACTCCTGCAATTATTCCTGGACCTTCAACTGTAAATTGTAATCGATTTTCTGCATTGGGCTGCAATTTCCCGTCTTTATCTTTTACTTCGATTGTAACAAACGACAAATCCTGACCATTGGCTAGAATTTCGGTTCTGTCGGCAACCAATTTTAATTGAGTGGCTTCGCCAGAAGTTTGTAATTTGTTTGTTTCTACTTCTTTGCCGTCATTTACTCCTACTGCACTTAACTCACCGGGAGAATACGGAACAGTAAAAATAGCTTTAAATTGTTCTTTCTCTGTAGTTGCTTGTTCTTCAATGAGTTTTTTATTGAGGTAAAGCCGAACTTTGGGATATTTTGAATACACTTCAATCTGTATATCTTTTCCTTCGTAACCCGGCCAGTTCCAACTTTCCCATGTTGGCCAAACAGCCCATTTGGTTATTTTGGTCTCTAAGGTATCTTGTTTAGGTTCGCGCACGGCCATGTAAAGTTTTTCGGTGTTGTTGTACAGCATACTTCTATAGTGGGATATGGGTTTTCGACATCCCAACAAATCGATATCGCCACAATAAGCACCATGCCATGGGAACAAAGGATGTTCCCAATGTTCGCCGGGAGTTTCGCCGGAATAGTACCATCGCCCAATGCCTGATTCACCCAAATAGTCGAGCGCTGTCCAAACAAAGTCGCCAATAATGTAATTACTATTCTGCACTAACTGCCAATTGGTAAAAGCATCTTTGGGGTACGACTCGGTTTGAACGATAATCCGTGAAGGAACTCTTTGGTGGTCAGATGCGGCCCTATGCAGTTCGTAATTATATCCGCAAACATCGTGGGCGGCCATTAAAGGGTCGAATATTTCCCATTCCTCATCCCAGGTGGTCATAGCTGATGTTACCGGACGGGTTGAGTCGGTTTTATGCACATCGTTTGCTAACATTTTGGCTGTTTCAACTGCTTCGGGTTTCTTACGTTCGATGATTTCGTTACCAATGCTCCACATTATTATGGAAGGATGGTTACGATCGCGCATCACCATCGATTCGAGGTCGCGTTGCCACCATTCGTTAAAAACATACGCATAATCGAATTTGTTTTTCTGCGTTTTCCAACCATCAAAAGCTTCATCAATAACCATCATTCCAAGTCTGTCGCAAGCATTTAAAAACGCTTCGGAAGGAGGGTTGTGTGAAGTACGGACAGCATTAAACCCGGCAGTTTTAAGTAGTTCAACCCTGCGTTCTTCTGCACGGTCAAATGCGGCAGATCCAAGGCAACCATTGTCATGATGTACACAACCTCCGTTTATCTTTATTGTTTTTCCGTTAAGTTGGAATCCCTTTTCGGCAGTGAATTTTAAAGATCGTATTCCAAAGGGTGTTTGGGTTTCATCAATTGTTTTTTTATCCTCTAAGAGTTCAATCTGCGCCTGATATAAATTAGGCGATTCGGGTGTCCATAATAGCGGATTCGAAATGTTGATGGTTTGTGTTATTTCCTTTTCACCGTTTGCCGGAAGGTCCACCTTTGATTGACTGTTACCTGCATTTTTTGTATTTGCTGCCCCAAGAGACGTTTTCAAAATTATGCTTTGGGTTTGGTTGGTTTCGTTTTTCACCAGGGTTTTAATCTGAATGGAGGCATTTTTAGCAGAAACCTCCGGCGTGGTTATTACTGTTCCCCAATTAGCAACATGAACAGGGTTGGTAACAACCATCCAAACGTGACGATAAATGCCAGAGCCACTATACCATCGACAATTTTTTTGTTGTGAATTATCTACTTTAACGGACAGTGTGTTTTCTTTTCCGATAGAGAGGTATGGAGTTAGGTCGTAACTGAATGTTGTATAACCGTATGGATGTACCCCAAGCGGTTTGCCATTAATGAAGACCTCAGAGTTCATGTAAACCCCTTCGAAATAGATGGAAACGTATTTATCTTTCCACCCGGTTGGTACCGTAAATGTTTTCCGGTACCAACCTATGCCGGCAGGAAAGTAACCACCGTCATTGCCCATTGGATTTTTTGGGTCTACATTTCCCTCGATGCTCCAGTCATGTGGTAAATCGAGTGTACGCCAGTTTTTGTCGGCAAAATCATTAGCACTGGCTTTGGGCTCGTCGCCCAAATAAAATTTCCAGTTGTAATCAAAAAGTTGTTTACGTTTGGAGCTTTCTTGTGCCTTCGTGCTTGTAGTAAGACCTGTTATAAGTAATATTGCTAATAGTAATAGTTTTAATTGTCTGTTCATGATTGAAATTATATTGAGCGTTTTTATACTGGGAATCTGACATATTGGCTATGAAGATTTTTTCCATGGGTTTTGTGAGACTAAACACCTTATTTAGATCACTTCCCCATTTTAAGTTGAATTTGTAGTCGTTTTATGATGTGGCCAATGTTCCTCGGCGTTCAGGATTTCTCTTGACCGATTCTGACGAACAGAAAATCTGTTTACTGCAAGTGACGGAGACGTGATATGAGTCATAGTTAATCGGGTTAGCAAGCACATCGTTGTAACGCCCAACGCATACCAAAAGGGTAATTATTTAAAATCTATAACCAAATATAATTTTAATTCCCAGATCATTAACGTTAATTGTATAATGATGCCCTCCAAATGTCACATCCCCCTCCACTGAATCAAACATATAACTATAATAAGTTTCTGCCCCAATATAGAATCTCTTTAATATATTATAATCTAATCCGATGCTACCAGTCATAGAAAAATTGAATTTACTAAATTTATTTTTTTGATTACTAGTATTATAATATAAAGTACTTCCATCATAATAAGTCGAATGTCGATGTAATATCTTGAATGTTCCTTGTGCTGCGTTTTGTGAGACTAAACACTTTATTTGGATCTTTTCCCCATTTAAGTTGAATTTGTAGTCGTTTCATAATGTGGCCAACGTTCCTCGGCTATGTAAAGTGCGGGATTTACTTGCAAGATATATAGAAAGAACTAAACTTACAAACCCTTTATAACCCACATTTTATATGAGCCGATATTGGCAGTAGTTGTTTTTAAGTTATTTTTTCTTTTTTATACGAGTCTTTATAACTATCGTTTCTGCTATTCTGTCATGAAGTGTCATTCTATTTGGATTCCAAAATAC
>CAYZNC010000322.1:0-7681 GCA_964478555.1 uncultured Bacteroidales bacterium
ATAGCCATTGGAAAAACTACGGAAGGTTATCTCGTTTCACAGGTCATCTGCACTAAGGCTAACCAGGGAAAACCAGAAGAAATCATAGCAACTGCCAACATTAGCAGTAAAGAAATTTATTTAAAAGTGGATATTAAACCTGAGAATGAAAACGAAATTATTCCCATTGTAGACTGCACCTTCAGTTACAGTGAAGACGGAAATAAATTCCAGTCACTTGGAAAGGTATTTATCGCAAAGGAAGGACAGTGGGTTGGCGCCAAAACAGGCGTATTTTCAACTGCTTCAAAAGAAGCAAAAGAAGAAGGGTACACTGACATCGACTGGTTTAGAATCATTAAATAAGAAGATCAGCAACTTATTCATTTTGATATGGAAGATAACTTAATTGAAAAGTTTGGACCTTGCGGATTATTATGTGAGAAATGTTTCGCCTACGATAAAGGTTCAATCAGACATCACGCTGAACAATTAAAAGACTCCCTTGGTGAATTTAGTAATTATGCCAAAAGATTTGTGACCTTATTAGATGCTCCTGTATTCAATAAATATTCAGATTTTAATGAATTGTTAAATCTTTTCTCCCAAGGTAGTTGCCTTGGTTGTAGAAAACAGGAGTGTCATTTATTTAAGGATTGTAAAGTTAAGCAATGTTATAAAGATAAAAAGATTGATTATTGTTACCAATGCAGTGACTTCCCTTGTAACAACTCCGGATTTGATGAGAATCTAAAACAAAGATGGTTGAAGATAAACCATAAAATTCGAGAAATAGGGTTAGAAAATTATTACCATGGAATTAAAGATAAGCCGCGGTATTAAGACAAGATGTTCTGAATAAAATACCATGAAACTTAATATTTTGATATTAAAAGATGTCTATGCCATTTACAGGCTGGAACCTGATGCCACCGTTCCTGCTGATGTTTACAATTCCGGTTTTTATTCTATAATCAAAACCCCACATGAATTATCTATTATTTGCAAACAGTATGACCATTTGTTACAAGAATCACCGGTAAATAAGGATTGGCGTATTTTAGAAGTCCAGGGGCCTTTGGATTTTTCTTTGGTAGGTATCATGGCAGAAATTTCAGGAATTCTGGCAAAGGCGAATATTTCAATTTTCACATTATCAACTTACAATACCGATTACATCCTGGTAAAGAACAATGATATACAAAGAGCCATTGATTCCTTAAAAACTGATGGGCATGCCTTAACTTTCGAAAACTCTTAGGAATAAGTATATTAATTGCAAAGTATGAACATCGCATAAATAGAATATATAGGCTTTCATTTCTGGATTTAAATGACATAACATGATTTAAAACAGGCAAAAGGGTGATTTATATCATTCTTTTGCTATTGACTCTGCTCCAAAAGCGTCATAATTTTGTTTAGACATTTATGCTAAGCGATCATGAAAATTTTACTGTTCATCATACTTTTGGTATCCGCAGAAACAGTGGCAAACGGTCAAAACTACATGGGCCTGAGCCAAACTAAAATCATCAACAAGTACGGCAAGCCCGATTTCAAAGGGGGCAATTATCTGGTTTATTTCGATCTGACCGAAGAAGGAACAAACACCTATTTTTTTGATGAGAAAAACAATTGCAACTCATTTGTACTAACCCGTTCATCTAATTACCTGGAAGGCTACCAAAAAATGCTAAATAAAGCATTTGCCATAACCTTTGCAAATACTTACATATGCAAGGATGAAAACTTTAATTTTAAGGCGGAGCTTACCAGATCATCGCATCAGTTTCAAATTCGAATTGCCTATAAGGACGAAAATTCCTTCACCTTTGTGAACGATGAAAATTAGGCTAAACAATTTAAATATTAAATACTTAGTAATTTTTTGCGAAGTTACTGTAGGGCTTTTGTAGTACCCTTTGTATACCATTTGTAGTGTCTGTCTATTCCTCCCTCAATCATTTTTAAGCATACATTTGTTGCCTTTAACAAGGTATTTCTTGATTAAAAAACATAGAAAACAAATTTTACATTCAGATGAAAACTTTACTACTTATTATCAGCATTTTATTATGCGCAACATGGGCAAATGGCCAAAACTACCTTGGTTTAAGTCAATCAAAAATTGTTAAACGTTACGGACAGCCCGACTTCAAAGACGCCAATTATTTTGTTTATTTCGATCAGGATGAGGGAGGTACAAACACTTACTTCTTCGACGAGAAAAAAATTTGCAACTCCTTTGTATTAACTCGCAACAGCAATTATTTAAAATTGTACCAAAAAATGCTGCTCAAGGATTTTTCCAACTCTTTTGAAAACTTGTATTTTTATAAGTCTAAAAAACTGAACCTTAAGGCTGAACTTACGGAATCCTCTAATGAATTTCAGGTACGCATTGCATATGAGGATGAAAACACGCTAAATCTCGTGAATAACGATTGATTTATGATTAAAAGTGGTTTCGACTCCGCTCAACTACCGGATTCGTATCAGTGGATCACATTTAAATTCAGATTTGTTAATAATTTGCAACTTACCGTTCCTTGAGCGGAGTCGAAAGGAGTGTGGAGGTTTCATCAAAAAGTGGTTTCGACTTCGCTCAACCACCGGATTCGTTCACCTCACCACCATTAGCAAACGACCTGTCATAGGGAATCGGTTCCTGAGCGATTTCTATGGTTTAAACAAATGTCGTTTCGACTCCGCTCAACGACCGGGAGTCGGTCCCTGAGCGGAGTCGAAGGGTCTCACTCCAAAATAACTATTTTTCCTTGGATTGTATGGGAAAGTGCTTTACCTGAAATCATATAAATATAGATGCCATTGGGTAATTGCCTTCCCGTCAGATTTGTGACCTTCCAAACCCAACTGTTTTCAGTATCTGTTTGGTAATCATAGACTAAATCGCCTGACATATCAAATACTTTTATATGAGCAGGTGAAGGAATATTCCCGAATACCATACCATTCCTGTTTAAAAGAGAAGAGTACGGATTAGGATAGACACTAATTATGGCTTTAACGTCAGCCGTTTCTGTTCCGGTGACATCTTGTTTAGCTTCGCCGGAGTTACTGGTAATCATCAGCGTGGTAGCATCCACTGCTTCAAATGCAGAACCCGGCACATTGGATAACGTGTGCAATGCGTCGTTATCCCAACGTTCATCCTGTGTCCCGCTTACAAACCAATCTGAACCAATATCGGCTACAATGAGACCATACTTCTTGAAAGCCTTCAGAATGACCTGCATGGAAGAGGAATATCCTGAAATATCATAATTTGCTTTTAAACGAAACCTTTGCCCGAAAGGTGGAGCTGAAGCATTGAGTGGTGCGGATATCTTGTGGCGCGCTGGCCAAATGTAATTAGTCTGTACGGCCCTCACTGTCATTCGTATGGCATGGTTAATAGCCCCTGCCTGTACTTCATCGTATCGGATCAAGCCTGGGAAAATAGGCAAACCTGCTCCATCTGCCGACGTCCAGCCATTCGTCCTGAGTGTATTTGATGACAAATCATACACAGCCCCCGCCCCTACCTGCCACGATCCATTAGTCTGAAGGTATGAATTACCTGATTCATATAATATCCAATGATCCACATCAACTACAAGAACGTGGCGGTCGCCTGTACTTGTGTTACCACCCTCTATCAAAGCATTCGAGGGTATGGGGTAAGGACCGGGGTCGCTCTCATCGGCCCATTGAAAGGTGATATTTACTTTTGTTTGAGTACCCGGAACCGTATTATAGGGTATACCCATAGGTTCGCCTTGGTAGAGACCGGAACCAAAGTCCGCGTGCAAAGCACCACTGACTCCTATGAAATTAACATATTCCAGTGACCGGGAATAAACAGGTAACTTATCTACGGGGGTATTCCAAATATTATTTTGTGGAAAAACACTTTTCGCAGGTAATGCGTTTTGAGCATGCACATCTATGGAAAGCATAATGGCAACTACAACGGGATAAAAGAATAATTTACATTGGATATCGGTGACAAATAATCTTGACAAAATTTTAGGTATATTTCTGAAGTACAGAAAAGAAATAAGAATTAAAACAATAAATCTAATTACGTCTTTTTTATTGTAAAAATCACAATATAAATTAAAAATCAAATAATTTAGACCATAAAAAGAAGCTTCGCTCACATATGTGATAAATTTTCTTGAATTAATCCATAATACAGATTCTAACCAGCGTAATGGTAGAGATAAAAATACAATTACCGTGTATAAAATCATAATCAATAGCGGGAAAAATAGATCGGGGAAAATCCTTCCTTGAGTGAAGTTCAAAAAAAAACACCAACCTATGCACACAATTATAGTGTACACTACTTGAGAAATTAGAATTCTTTTCATAATATTTAGTCTATGTGGTTATTATACCTCACATAGCTATATTTGTTTCAAAGTTAAGGGACTTTCTTTGTTTTAGATTTCTCCGTTAAGTTCACGCGGGTGATCCAATTTATAAAAAACAACCTCATTTAGCGTATAAGGCGACCCTTATTCCTTAAATCTAAGTTTGGCTTCTTCAATGATCATTTCCGTAGCGGTAGCTCCAACCCTGGTGGCTCCTGAGGCAATCACTTTCAAAATCTGATCTAAATTTCGAATACCTCCTGCTGCTTTTACCTGAACCCCGGGATTACAATGAGCTCTCATCAACGCAATATCGTGTTCGGTTGCTCCCTGATAATTATATTGACCATCTTTTCCTTTCACAAAGCCATAGCCTGTGGATGTTTTTACAAAGGCTATATGGTTGTTGTTACACAATTGACAGAGTTTTATTTTATCGTCATCGCTGGTAATAAAATCAGTTTCGAAAATCACTTTCAAAATAGCTTTGTTAGCTATACAAGCTGCATTTATTATACTTAACTCGTTATTAACGTAGTCCCAATCATGTTGTAAAACCTTTCCGATATTAACAACCATGTCAACTTCATTAGCGCCATCTGCTATAACCTGAAGGGCCTCCATTTTCTTCATTTCTACTGTGCTGTTACCATGGGGAAATCCGATGACCGCACAAACTCCTACGCCGCTCCCCCGCATGAATTCAGCGGCCATTTTAACATGGTATGGTTTCACACATACTGTTGCAACATTATATTTTTTTGCGATCTCACAATTCTTCTTCAAATCAGCATCTGTAAATGTTGGGTGAAGGATCGAATGATCGATCGTTTTTGCAATCTCTGAAATCCTTGTCATTTTCTTTCTTTTATATTATACATCACTGATAAACAGTTAAGTTTAACGTGTGTCTGATCAGTAAATATAGTAAAAGTTCTTAGAAGTTTGGTGAAAGTTCAGGTGCCCTAAGTTTGACCGAAATTTTTTATAGATACAACCCCGCATAAAAAAATAACTACTCCTAAACTCTACTCCAAAATCAATTTCTTGTTTTTGTTTAAGCTTTGGAAAATAATATTAAATTTACAGTTTGTATTTGATATTGTAGTAATATCTTAACCATAAAATTCCAACCATATGAAGTTATATCCCGACTTTGGAAATCCTGACAGATCAAAAGTTTTACCATGGTTTAGACGAAAAGGTGACAAACTGTATCCCGATTTTGGACACCCTAAAGGATTTGGAGCCAATCCCTGGTACAAGATAAAAGGCAATAAAGTATATTCAGAATATGGGCATCCGGGTGGCAAAAGCGTAACACCTCATTTTACCATTAAAGGAAATAAATTATATCCGGCTATTGGACATTCTAACGGAGTTAGCGCAGCACCCTGGTTTAAAATGAAATAATGAAGCAGGTTGAAATGACAGCATTTATTTGCTCATTATTTGAATAGATAGAATGGATGATTTCAACAAAATTCAAATTAATTTGTTTGAAATCAAGTGAGTCTATGGATATTAGGAATACTTAACAAAAGATAATCAGCATTTATGAATAAATTCTACACCGTGCGTCTGTTAGTCGGAAAAATTATATTATTATTGGTTTTATCAGTTTTGGGTATCAATAATTCCTATTCTCAGGGAAATAAATATGTACCCGATATTAGTACCATCATTACCCTGGATAAAGGCAAAGATCTTCTGCATCAATGCTCGCGGCCCACACCCAAGAAAGTTCAGGAGTTTTTTAATTTAACGCAAAAGGATATTGATACATTGCAATTAAATTTTAAAAAAGTACAGCTCGTCAAAACCGGGAGTGGTAAAAAAGTTAAGAATCTGATCACTTATGGTTACCAGTACTTAGGTGTTGTTATTAAAGATAAAAAGTACGTTTACGTGAATGCATTTTTTGTTAAAACCCCGCAGGATCTGTTTACAAAGTTCAAAGACTGGAAAACATACCCTGTCATTGCCTGTAAAGGTGGCAAATCATTCTGGGGTGTTTTATTTGACCTCAAAGACAACACCTTTAGTCAGCTTGAAATAAATGATATAAAATAGTATCTGGCAATATTAGCACATCCATCCCATTTTCCTAATATTAAAATTTCAGCCGGTGTTTTGTACACACCACCTTCGCATTCCGTGCAATTAAGCATTTTTGCACTAATTACCGGAAACAATAGTCCCAGCCACACTATACTCAACGATTTGCCCCACCAACCCGATAAATGAGACCAAAAAATAAGTTGTGTTTTTCCCCTTGATCTTAATCAATTCGATCGATGAGATAAATCACCACTCATTTTTTGGGGATACTAAAAAAAACAAATATATTTGATAAAACTTTTTTATCTAACAATTATGAAAAATCTACTATTAATCACCAGCTTAATAATCTTTGGGGCAGCCGTCGCCAATGGTCAAAACTACATCGGTTTAAATCAATCAAAGATTCTAAAGAGATTTGGAACTCCGGATTCAACAGGAGCCAACTATTTTGTTTACTTTGATGCACAGGAAGAAGGAACCAATACTTATTTTTTTGATGACAATAACAACTGTGAAGCATTCGTCATCACCCGCACATCAGTTTATTACTCAAATTACGAAAGACAACTTAATAAAGTGTTTAGTAAGACCCATGACAACACTTACGTACACAAGTCCAAAAAACTGAATTTAAAGGCGGAGATTGCCAAAAACGCCACCGAATTTCAAATACGCATCACCAGCACATCTGACTTCAATTATGTTCAAAATATTCAGGTCGATTAATATAAGCTTGTCCTACTATTGATGGACTTATCACAACTTAAATAATCATTTTATTATACAATGGTTCAACAACTTCTGCCAGTTTACAATATTTTTGATAAATATCTTTATACACTTCCGCCATTTTTGGGTTAGGAGAATAGACTTTTTCAAATCCACTACCCATAGCTTTCTGAGCCTCTTCAATGGTTTTATATTCTCCTCCAACAACAGCAGCTGCCATAGCAGTTCCTAAAGCACATGCCTGTTCCGAAACTACCACTTTAATAGGCATGTTTAATACATCAGACATTATTTGCATTACCAATGGTGATTTCTTGGCGACTCCGCCAAGCGCAATAATGCCCTTAATCTCAATACCTTCTGAAATAAACCTGTCGACAATTTTTTTGGCACCAAAAGCAGTTGATTCTACCAATGCCCGAAATACCATTCCTGCATCCGAACCTAAAGATATTCCGGTGATTACACCTTTAAGCATTTGGTTGGCATCGGGGGTGCGCCGTCCATTCATCCAATCGAGCGCCAAT
>CAYZNC010000323.1:0-4897 GCA_964478555.1 uncultured Bacteroidales bacterium
GCAAATTTGGTTATTACTCTTTTGTGATTCTTTGAATTGTTATCACTTGACAACCTTCATACTTTTGGGATAATTGCCAATCAAGTTTTACAAATATAGGAAATGTATCCTTTTGTAAATTAATATTTGAATTATTGGGTATCGACTCAAATTTATAAAGTAAATTATTAATTTGAATGTTATATCCACCACAACATATAGAAGGACACATTCTAAGATCAGGTCCAATTATTTTACCAGTCGATTTATAGTCCTTATGATTATCATTATCCTCACGGCAATTATACAATCCGGAAATGATTATACAAAAAGTAATTACAATTTTCATTTTCATCTTATTCAAATTTAGTTAATATTTGAAAGATGCTTATTTTGGTGAAATGGTTGCAACATTATTGAAAAAATTTATCCTCCCTCCAATTTGCGGGGTTATTTGCGGTTACAAAATTTAAGTCATTGGAACCATAATCCCAATTTTGCAAAACGCGCCGATGGTATGCGGTATTTATTTTGGAATTTATCTGACATTATTACGCTGCAAATTTATTGAGATTCTACCGTTAACTTTTTTGCATTGCTTATCACATTTCCCATCATTATAATTTCTTTTAATTCATTCGGCCTGGTTGAAAGGAAAATATCTGTTCCCGGGTATGCTTTACTATTCCGTATAATTGTGCCGGGACTTGACTCAATGCGTATTACAGGCGTATTTACCAAAGGTTTTGCTGTGGTTATATTATCTAATTCTGATTCTATTGAATTTCTTACTAAAAATGCGGGACCGTTCTCTGCATTAATCCGCATGTTACTTAATTCCATATTAATTGTATTCGTGGCTTTCAAACCTGTTTTACCCGAACCAATTAAGTCTGAAATTCTGAGACCTTCAATAGGCATCTCCGGCAGTCCATCTATGCTAATCACTTCTTTTGCATGATTTATGGTAATACCACTTATGGCTATATTACGAAAGCATGGTGTGCGGTTAGATACCGTTGTATCACCTTCATAAACTTCCCCTTCCATAGCATAATAATTGGTAATACTAATCGCCTTATTAACATGTTCCATGGTCCAATTATTAAAGCGTACGTCTTCAATAAAACCTCCCCGGCCGCGTCGACTTTTAATACGAATACCTATCTGGGTGCTATCGCAAATAATATTACTGGCTACAATATTTCTTATTCCGCCAGCTATTTCGCTTCCAAGAGTAACTGCGCCGTGTGCATGGCGAATAGTGCAATTGGTTATGGTTACATTTTCTGTAGGACGATTAACCCGCAGTCCATCGGCGTCCTTGCCCGATTTAATTACGATACCGTCGTCGCCTGTTTCAATAAAACAATCCGAAATGCGAACATATCTGCTCGAAGAAAGATAGATACCGCCAGTATGAACACCCGGATAAGTTTCTACAGTAATAGCATGGACAACAACGTTTTCAGAATACAAAATATGTACAGGCCACATCGGGGAACCTAGGATATGAATTCCTTCGATAAGAACATTTTTACAATTCATTACCTGTATAAACGGCGGACGTAATTCGTCCGCTGCTTTCAAATATTCCTCTTCGGTTGCCGGCGTTTTTTTCTCCAGCGATTTTAATAAGTTGGCCCAATTGACTCCTGCAGCCGAACCACCATATCTGGGTTTCAGCTTCATCCATTCGGCATTGCTGGTGGTTATGGTACCTCCTCCTTTTATAGTAATATTTTTAAGATCATGTCCCCCAATTAATGGAACCGGCGTCAGACATTCGATGCCCTGGTTGTTGCCCTTAGTAAACGGAAGGTTTTGAGCAGGAAATTTTAAGGTAGCTCCGGCTTCAATATATAATTCCAAATTGTTTATCAATTCGATTGGCCCGCATGTATAATTACCCGCCGGTATAAAAACCGTACCACCCCCGGCAGCTTTTGCGGCTTGTATTGCTGCATTAATTCCTATGGATGCGTCACTGGTTCCGTCGTTATGTACACCAAATTCTAATACGTTTAGAAACCCCGCATTCTTGTTTGACCCACTTCCAAGGATTGATTGGTTTTGGCACCACGACAATTCTGGTGAAATCAACAATCCACTCATACAAATTACAAATATGAGCGCTCGTTTTATTTTCATTTACTTTTCGACATTACATGGTTCACCATTAATTACTACATTCCTGATGGTTAGTTTACCGACATTTTCAATTTCATTTTTCTCTTTTACCCCTGTAAATATACAATCCTGAATGTGAATGCTATCCACACAAATATTTCCTTCAAGTCCTTGAAGGAATATCGCATAGGTAGCTTTTTTAGAAGTCATGTCTGAAATATAAATATTTTTCACAAGCGGAGGATAATTTCCCTGGCCTTCTCTGTCAACATGGTAACTGCAATCTATTGATATCACAGCATTACTAACCTCACCCACGGTAACATTGCGGACATATACACCATCTGTTATCCCTCCACGGCTGTTATTTGTTTTAATCCGTATTGCACGGTCCAACTCAGGACTATTCATCTGGCAATTTTCGACAAAAATATTTTTACATCCACTTGAAATTTCACTTCCGATAGCAACTCCACCATGACCGTTTTGCATAATGCAATCCCGTACGATAACATTTTCTACAGGCATATTATCTTTCCGTCCATCGAAATCCCTTCCTGATTTTAAAGCAATACAATCATCTCCCGTATTGAAGGTACATTTTTCTATTAAAACATTCTTACACGATTCAGGGTCACAGCCATCATTATTGGGTCCCAAACTATTAACAGTAACATTCCGTACAATTAAGTTTACAGAAAGCACGGGATGGATAACCCAAAAAGGAGAATTAATGATGGTTACATCCTCAATTTTAACATTTTCACAATGCATAAAATTGATAAATTGTGGCCTTAAATAATGACCATCGCCCATCCGCCTTTCTTCAATAGGTACGCGGGTGTCGTTATATTTTTTCAACAATGGTCTGCAATTCTCATTTAACTGGCTGGGAGTTCCTTCAACCCAACCCCAGCTTTTGATTCCTTTCCAGGGCCACCAATATTTTGTGCTTCCTTGTCCATTTAAAGTTCCTTTTCCGGTAATTGCAAAATTCTTCTGGCCATTTGCATAAATAAGCGGGGAATAGTTGTAACAATCATCACCTTCCCAGCGAGTAAGTACAAGCGGCAAATAATCAGCAGGGTCTGTGCTGAACTTTAAGCTGGCACCAGCATCGATATGCAAATCGACATCACTTTTCATATGAATTGGTCCTGTCAGGAATTCTCCATTGGTAACCAGTACGCGTCCTCCACCTTTATTGCTACATTCGTTAATTGCAGCTGTAATTGCGGCAGTATTGCTTGTTAAGCCATCACCAACTGCTCCAAACGCTACAATATTATATTCTTTATCAGGAAATTTGGGCTCATCTAAATGCTTAATAATTTTGTATGCTTCCTCCCACGGTCCTTTTTTTTCATTTTGCTGCGATATTCCCTTTATACCGGGAACCGTAATGTATAACACTAAAACTAATAATAATAATTTCATAAGATTTTTTTAATTAAATGAATATCAATTGGTACCGGCTCATCCAGGCATTTCTATTTTCTTTCAAATATAAACGATTCGCTGGGAGATAAAAATTGTAAACTTAAAAAATATAGCCTATAACAGCAATGTCATCGGTGTCCCGTCATTTAAATATTAAACTTTCCTTATCCAGTTTCGCCATATCCTCGTCAGAAAGTTTGAATGACATTGCTCCGGTATTTTCCTTCACGTGCGTTTCCTTTGTGGCTCCCGGAATTGCAACAACCGTATTGCCGTGATAATTTAATAACCAATTAAGGGCTATCTGTGAGGGAGTTACATTATATTTGCGGGCAAGCTCCTTAACAAACACCACTACCGGGCGGCTTTTCTCAAGTCCTTTGCGTTTAAACTCAGCCCTATATTTTCTGAAGCCAATATTTTTAAGTAATTCAGGATTGTCGTGAAACTTACCGGTAACCAGCCCCTGAGCCAAGGGGGAATACGCAATAATAGATATGCCCAGTTTCTTTGCCATTTCCATAACTCCGTTTGATTCAATTTTACGATTTAACAAGTTGTACAATACTTGGTTTGAGGCCAGAGGAATTCCTTTTTTATCAAGGGTTTCCCAGGCATTTTTCATTTTTTGTGCAGAAAAATTGCTAACCCCAATATTTTTGATCAATTTCCTTTCCAACAATTCAGCCATGGCTGTCATTTCGCTCTTTTCGCTTGAAAAGCTCCAGGGCATATGCACCTGATAGAGGTCGATAGGATATGGTGACAGGGCCTTGATACGTTCATCGATGGTTTTAGGGATATTCGAAGCGAAACGCATAATAGGCCGCCACTTTGTAGCAATTAGGACTTCACCGGGCTTTTTCTTTGCTGCCTGCAAGGCTTTTGAAAGGGCCCGTTCCGATGCCCCATTGCCATATAGCTCAGCTGTATCGAACCAGTTGATCCCCCCTTCAAGAGAAAGGGACACAATCTTGTTTATCAGGTTATCTTCAAGTGTTGGCCAAAATTTTCCAGCCATGTTTTTTTGTTTACTAAACTGCCAGCAACCAAGTCCGATTGGGGTAACCATCATACCAGTGCGCCCTAGTGAACGCAAATTGTTAATATTTTCCATATCATTACTATTTAAAAAATTGAGTTATCTAATGTTAGTTAACAAATAGTATGGTAATATTCCTTCCGGTGAACTGAAAATAAAAAGGGATTAACGCTAATAATTGCTACCAACGCTGAGTGGACTTGCTGTAAGGGATTAGGTGGTCGTCTTTATTCAGTTGCTTCAAAACCTAATTTTTCTAAATCATCAGACAGCATATATCCCTCATAACCGTCTATTCGAAGGTGA
>CAYZNC010000323.1:4997-7668 GCA_964478555.1 uncultured Bacteroidales bacterium
ATTTGTCGTATTTTAAATTGAGGATGTTTTTGAACCTATGTACTACAAGCTTGTATTAGAAAGGTGGTTTCGACTCCGCTCAACCACCGGACAAATGCTATCTTCTCACATCAGCATTGAGCATCGTTTTTCATTTCTATGCTTATTTTATTTCATTTCCATCTTCATCCAAAAATGTGACAGGGCCCATGTTCAATGCTTTAATTCCGTTTTCAATTTTTGTTCTGTCGCCGATGATCAGCCAAATGAGCTGTTCAGGCTTAATTACTCTGGCCGCAGCTTTTTGAATACTTAAAAGTGTTAAGTTTTGAAGCATGACAGCATAGTTTTTGGCATAATCTTTATCATTGTTGAATTCGATCGTTTTCACCAAAAAATCCATGATACCTTCGATATTTTCCCAATGCATGGGTAAAGAGAGAATGGTGCTTATTTGCTCTTGCTTAAACTCATCAGGGTCTATCGGTTTTTTATCGTTTATTTGAATAAGTTCCTTTTGAATTTCAAGTATACTCTCTTTGGTTTTATCTGTTTGAACAGACGAGTAAGCTATAAAAGCGCCAGGACCTTTGGTTTGCATTATTCTTGAATAGGCTCCATAGCTCCAGTGTTTATCTTCGCGAAGATTCATATTTAACCGGGATAGAAATGTGCCACCTAAAATATTATTCATGAGTTTCATAGCTTCAAAATCTTCGTCGCTTCCCACAGGGCCGGTTTTTGTAACAAAAATAACCGACTGTTCAGCGTCTGGTTTATGAATGATGTATAACCTGGGTTTTTCAACAAGTGCCACTTCATTTATATCTTTTGCCGGTACATCATGTGCTTTCCAGGTACCTAAGGTATGTTCAAGTTTTTGTTTTAGTTCTGTTTCGGAAATGTCTCCAACTACAACCACAGAGGCATTGTTTGCTGCAAACCATGTTTGATGAAATTTGACCAAATCGTCTCTTTTAATTTTACTTACACTCTCTTCCGTACCGCTACCCGTAAAGGAATTACTGTACGGATGCCCCACACCGTAAAGTAAAACAGGTAATATACGGTAACCCAACTGTCGCGGTTCAGATTTCTCCTGTTTAATATCCAATATTTGTATTTTCTGCACCCGCTCAAAGTCTTTTTGAGGAAAAGAAGGATGAAGCAATAGTTCGGCATATAAATTAAGGGAAGCATCAAAATTAGTTTTTAATGACCGCATGTTAATCTCAGTAAAGTCCAGACTGGAACCAATATCAATAGTGGTGCCCAGGTCGGCCAGCATATCACTTATTTGTGTGGATGTTTTTGTTTCGGTTCCCTCTTTCATCATTGTTCCGGAAAGGACTGCAAGTCCTGAGATACCAAGCTTGTCGGCAGAAAATCCAGCATTAATAACTATGTTTGTGCATACCACAGGTACTTCATGCAACTCCGCCAGAAATACTTTTATACCATTACTAAGTGTAAATTCCTTTATTTCCGGAAAACGAGCTACGGGTGGTAAGCCAGTAGGAGGTATTTCTTTGCGGTTAAGTCCGGATGTAGTATTGTTAAAGGTACTGTATGGCTCAATATTCAGCACATATTCACCATCCGAAAGCCATTGCAAAGCCGATTTTTTGATATCTGAAGGCGTGGCTGCTTTTATCCAGTTTTGGATCGTTTTATAGTAATCAGGTCTTCCGCCAAAAGTTTGGCATTGCGTCAGAATCTCATTTTTACCGTTAAAGCCACCAATAAATTCCATTTCCCTGATAAAGTTTACAAAATAATCGGTTTTGGCACGTTCCAATTCCTTTTCCGTGACGCCCTGAACAATTATTTTCTGCAACTCTTCATTAACAATTGCATTAATTTTAGGCAACTCCACACTTGGTTTTGCATCGGCAATGATATAAAACTGGCCTCCGATTTCTTTATTTTCTACAAAGGCATTTACACTGCTTGCCAGTTGTTCATCGTATACAAGCCTTTTGTATAACCTTGATGATTTGCCGTGTGTAAGAATATTACAGAGAAGATCAAGATAAGTCAAATCTTTTGTGCCCCAACCGGGAATATTCCATGCCTTTTGTAATCGAGCCTGAGGCACCCTGTCCTGAGCCATTTGATAATGAGAGCCGCTCATCTTTGATATCCATTCACTGTGTTTTGAAATTGGCGGACTCGCGGGAATATCGCTGAAATATTTTTTTACTTTTTCGAAGACTTCATCGGCATTTACATCTCCCGAAATGCATACCGTAGCATTGTTAGGCCCATAATACGTTCTGAACCAATCTTTCACATCATCGAGCGATGCTGCACTCAGATCGTCCATACTGCCAATAACGGTCCATGAATAGGGATGATTTGCAGGGTATGTATTTTTAGCTGTTAATTCTTCAGCAATGGCATATGGTTCATTGTCCCGCTGGCGTTTTTCATTTTGCACAACACCTCTTTGCACATTCACCTTAATACTATCCAACCCATTTAATAAATACCCCATGCGGTCTGCTTCGGCCCAGAGTACCCGGTCAAGTCCTGTTTTGGTGAAGGTTTCGATATAATTGGTACGATCGTTATTAGTACTACCGTTATTATCGCTTCCGCCAACCGATTGCATAAGTAAATCAAAGTTGTCCCAGTGTTCCGTATTTGTGAACATAATATGCTCAAACAAATGTGCAAAGCCTGTTTTTCC
>CAYZNC010000324.1:0-7666 GCA_964478555.1 uncultured Bacteroidales bacterium
ATGACATTTTGTGCATGCATTTTTATTAAGTAAGCCCATGTCAAATCATAAAAATCCTGTTCCTTCATTAAAACACTTGCACCATCATAATAAAGGTCTAAAAAATTCTGCAGGTTATTGAAATCATATGCTTTTTTTAACTCCGGTACCGATTTATATTTGATGCTTATATTGTTCCGTCTGGCTATCTCAAACATTAGCTCCGGTTCAAAAGTTCCTTCAATATGCAAGTGAAGTTCCGACTTTGGTATACCTTTGATGAAATCTTCTGTTGAAATCATAGAATGCATTTGTTAAAAAATTAAAGATACTGACTTTTTTGGGTAAGCACCAGCGAAGTTACTTCCGGTTTTCAATTTTTTCAAATAATAAATTAGTAATTTTGGAAGTCCTGTTCATCATCATTAATAATCATCAGCCATGAATTTAAAACACCTCACTATTTTATTGATTATCTTTTCAATCGCAGGCATTGATATGGTGCAGGCACAAACAACCGGATCAGTCCTCAACGAATGGGTCGACGCTTCCACGGGTCACAGGATTATTCGATTGACACGGCGTGAGGGTGACAATCAGAGCTTTTATTTCCATAACAATCCATTTATTAAATCTGCAGATGGCAAGAGCGACAAAATGGTGTTTGTCGGTTCAACGGAAGGTGGTTCGCAATATTTTACGGTTGATTTAGTAAGCCTGCAAATAGAGCAGTTAACGACGACAGCGCTTGGAGCAAGAAATGAAATTGTGGCCCGCAAACATCGTGAAGTTGTTTATCAGATAAAGGATAGTGTGTTTGCAACCCATATTGATACCCGTAAAACTCGTTTACTTTGTGTGTTTCCAAAAAATACCAAAGGGAGAATAACCTCCATCAATGCTGATGAAACTTTACTTGCGGGTTCTTATGAAGAAACTGATAGTGCTCAGAAAATACTGAAAGCCTATCCTCAAAAAAGCCAGTATTTCAGTCGCATTTATAATGCTAAACTTCCCTATTGCTTGTTTACCATAAATATTCAAACCGGAGAATACAAAAAAATTCACCGGGAAAACACCTGGCTGAATCATGTGCAATTTTCGCCGGTAAATCCTGATCTGCTGATGTTTTGTCATGAAGGTAACTGGGAAAAGGTTGATCGTATTTGGATTATTAACATAAAAACCGGAGATGTCAGGTTAATGCACAAACGTACGATGGATAGGGAAATTGCCGGGCATGAATTCTGGAGTTGGGATGGAAAAACGATCTGGTTTGATTTGCAAACACCCCGCTCGGTTAATTTTAATTTAGCAGGAGTGGACTATGAAACGGGCAAAGAGATAAGGTATGCCCATACCCGTGATGAATGGTCGATTCATTATAATATATCCTTAAAACAGGATCTTTTTTGCGGCGATGGAGGTGACTCCACGCAAGTGGCTAAAGCTAAAGATGGCATGTGGATCTACCTCTTCCGTCCTGACGGGGATAGGTTTAAAGCCGAAAGATTAGTGAACATGAGTAAGCATGGTTATAAACTCGAGCCAAATGTTCATTTTTCGCCCGATGGGAAGTGGATCATATTCCGGTCGAATATGTTTGGCCCTATCAATGTTTTTGCTGTGGAAATTGAAAAGGCGAAGTTTTAGGATACAACTACTGCATAGTTAAAAAACCTTATTTCTTTTTTTTACCTTAGTAGGATGCTGATCATGTGTTGAAAAAAGCAGTCCAAAAGTCTTTGCTTTATTTGCCCCTAATCCAATACAGGGCTAAAAACTAAACCACTTCTGCCCTTACTTCCTGTGGTCGTAAGGGCTTTCCCTCCTTTTTTTCAAGGAGGGGAAGCCAGTTTCGTTTAACTTATAATTTTGTTTCGTTTTAAAAATCAATATTTTAACCACCAAACCCTCCTAAATTCCAATTTCACCAAATCTATACTCAATAGAAATTTGTAACTTTGATCATTGGAATGAGTTGGTAAACATTTATTGTTCATCCTGGTTATTATTAATTATCAGATTTCTAAGCAAAAAAGTAGAATATGAAGCGATTTGTTATTTTTTGCAGCCTTCTTTACGTGGGTATAGCTGTTTATGCACAACAGAAACAAACGAAAACTCCAGCGCCAGGTAGTCGTAAACCTGTTCATGTATCGGTTTCGGATAGTTTGAAACGTAAAGCCTATGCAGAAACCTTGAAAAAAAGACGGGCCCTGTACAAGAAATTGATCCTTGCTCATGATACCCTTACTTCGAGTGACTACATGATGAGCATTGAACGTGTGAACGATCATCTGAATGATATCCAGGATAGCGCCAAGTTAAGCTATAAAGTAGTGAGCATGGGACGACGAATTGACGATATTGCCAGTGATATCAAACTAATCCGTCAGAATATAAGGAGTAAGCATGCGGTAGTTAATGTAAAGAACCTGTATCTATATCAAAGTTTCGCCTTAAATCTGGATGAGGAAAACGATCAACTCCAGGCACGCGTTTTTAAAATGTATCACACGGTATATTATGCCAAACAACACCTGAAAACAGTATTGTTCGATACTATTTTTCGTAAGTTATATGCCGATAGTAGTCTGCGAATTACCTTTAATGACAAACTGGTCCGTTTAGAGCGAAAATGGCATAGGACAGACAGTACTACAAAAGCCAATGTGGATACTTTAAATGCCATGAAAGTTAAAACATCTGACAATGATGTGAATTTGTCCAACATGCTGAATATGATGGAAAGCAGGTTGGACAGGGCGGATAAACAACTTTTCGGACCTGAAGTAACCGTTTTGTGGCAAAAGGCTGAAAAAGATACGCTCGATTCCTCCGGAAAGGTAAGCATGTGGGATAGTGAAGAAAACGCCATTGGTTATTATTTCAGTCAAACTTCGGGAAAAAGAGAGGTTGTCCTGTTATTTGGTGCTTTGCTTTTCATCTGGTTATTAGTTAAACGGAAATTATTTAAAACGATCAGGAAAGAAAATGAAAAAGAACGGTTTGGCTTTTTAGGTTTGCAATTCATGAATGACCGTCCTGTATGGTCTCTTTTGATATTTTTGCTCTGTCTGATGCCTTTTTTTGATGCCTATGCCCCGACATCCTATATCACTGTTGAATTCTTGCTATTGCTAACGGCATCGTCCTTTATTTTCTTTAAAAGAGAAGATCCGCTTTTCCGGTTCAACTGGCTGATATTGGTAATATTGTTTGTGGCAGATGACTTTACTTATTTATTGGTAGAACCAACCTTAGCTTCAAGACTTTGGTTGTTGGCTATTCATTTAGGCATTATTGTGTCGTTGTACCGGTTCTATAAAAAGTTAAGTAAACAGAGGCCCTATTATAAGTTTATTAAGTGGGCTGTATTCACAGGCATGATATTATGCGGTTTGGGTATTCTCTGTAACTTCTTAGGAAGGTTTTCTCTTGCGGGTATATTTGGCTTAGCGGGCATCTTTGCTGTTACGCAAGCTGTTGTATTGCCGGTTTTTATTGAAACTTTTATCGAAGTTATTTTATTACAATTACTCAGTATCCGGATAAAGAAAGGCGTTGAAGGAGCTTTTTCCGCCCCTGCGCTATTAAAAACAATCAAGGCGCCATTGATAATAATTGCCTTGATATTGTGGCTTATCATGCTTACGTCCAATTTAAATATTTACCATAGCATCAGTAATGGCATTGAGGATTTCCTTACTTCCACAAGGACAATCGGAAGCATTTCCTTCAGATCAATTAGCCTGTTATTATTCTTTGCTATTATCTGGTTGGCGCATATCCTGCAACGGTTGGTAAGCTTTTTGTTTGGAGAGACGGGTAGTGAGACTGAGGATATGACCGCCGTTTCCAAAGGTCAGCATTCCCGGCTGCTTATCACACGGTTGTTGGTTTTGATCGGTGGTTATCTATTGGCGATTGCAGCCTCGGGATTACCCATCGATAAACTAACATTCTTACTTGGCGCATTAGGAGTTGGTATTGGTATGGGCCTGCAAAACGTGGTCAACAACTTTGTGTCGGGTATTATACTGATATTTGACGGTTCGTTGCAGATAGGTGATGAAATAGAAGTAAGCGGGCAAGCGGGCAAGGTGAAAGAAATAGGGTTGCGGGCAAGCACACTGAGTACTGCGGATGGTGGCGAAGTGATCATCCCGAACGGGAATATCTTGTCACAAAACATTTTGAACTGGACCCTCAGCAGCGATCAAAAAAGGATAGTACTGGAATTCTCCCTGACTGGAAAAGAACTTGATGCCAACGTAATAAATGAAGTGATAAACAGCACCATCAAAAATATTCCGGATGTGGTTACACAAAAAAAACCGGTGATTTTATATACGGGAGTTGCGCCTGAATTATATACGATTAACGTTCGTTTTTGGAGTAAGATAAACAAAACCGATCAGGTAAAAAGTGAGTCAAAATTGAAACTCAGTGCTGCCTTCGCCGCTAAGAATATTGGGTTTAAATAGGGTTTTCTCGCAGATAAGGTCGCAGAGTTTCGCAGAAATGAAAAACCTCGTTGAGCATGAGTTTTATTACGCAATATTCACACAATTTTATAAAATCACAGGTTTTAGTAAGTAATCATTCAAAAACATTAATTGAATTTTCTTTTTTTCCGCGTAAATCTGCGTTTTAATCAGCGAAACTCTGCGAGAAATAAAATTATTTCTGCAACGACCCCAATGCCAGTAATCCATAAAACGTATACTCTACATCAATCTCATTGTCAGTCGGCATGGACATAAAACCACCGTTATTATACAGTCCATCAATAAATAACATACATTCGGGTTTTATCATCCTCATATCTGCACTCATAAAATTGAGCGAATACAGGGCAACAGCGGTTGAAAGTAAATCTTCCGATGGAGCGTAATTAAAGGCTGCAAAGCCACCTCTAGAACGATAAAAGGAGTACAGCTTTTTTTGGTTTTCTGGCCCGGTTTTCCCCGCTATTTCTAGAAGCACTATGGTTGCTGCTAAAACAGGACAAGGTAAGTTGCCCTGAAAGGTGTGCGATTTGTAAGGTTGGAGAATACGTTTTATATTCATGAAATCTTCCAGGTAATAGAGAGCCATGATTCCCAGAAAGTTTGCATACTCCGGATGCTGAAGGTCTGATTTTGCCATAACGGAAACGATTTGATTCTTTAATCGCTCAGAGTAAGCATCAAAACCATGAAGTTTGACATATAAGATAGCCCCGCAATACAGATTTACTCCGCTAAGCGTAGTTTCGCAGACTACTTTTTTTATGTAATGCTTAAGAAGTGGAGTAACTCCGGGAATAACGAGAGCGTCAGCCAAATAATAACCAAACAGGGAATAATACAGATCGCATTTTCCCGCTCTGTCTGCAAAACCTCCTTGCGGGGTTTGCTTACGCTGCACAAAAGCCCTCATTTCGTCCAACATTTCAGTTTCAAGTAAGGGTAGCGATTTCTTTAAAACCGTTTCAATAGATTTTGAGCGCATCTTTTTTAACCATGGAGAAGCCGCTATCCTAAATATAATCCTTGAAAGTTTTACCCAAAATTTCATGCAATGCTATTTTAAGACCTATGTTTCTGAAATCTTCCAACACGTTTTTGGCGTTCCGGATATATTCTTTCAATAAGGTTATCGTCTCCTCTTCAATCTGATATCGATTGATGAATTCAAACATCATTTTACTGCCATTTATGTCAGCCACACTGAGCAATTTATCTTTTTCTTCAGGGGTAACTTTTTCAAGGAGTAGTGAGAGCAAAATAGAAAAGTTTCTTACCTCGATATCACCCTTGCTACCCTGATAATCTGACAAATCATCTTTGATCTGATAGGCAATTCCAATATAATGGCTGAATTCATCTAATATTTTGAGTGTTGCCTCATCAGCTTCACCCATGGCTGCCCCAAGTAGAAGAGAAATTCTAAAAGCTGCTGCGGTTTTATTTTCAAAGATGCATAACAATTCATTCAACGATAGAATTTCTCCGTTCCTGACTGCAATAAGTTCAGTGCCCTGACCAATAGTAAGGCTTTTGTGTCCCTGTGCAACAATTTTTAAGCTGTGGCAGATGAGTTCCGAAGGTAGTTCACTCTCGGCAATCAGTCGGTAACCTTCACCAATGAGAAAATCGCCTGTATTAATCGCAACCGGTATGCCATAACGGGCATGGATGGTCTCTTTTCCATAGCGCAGGTCGTCGTTATCTTCTATATCATCGTGTATTAGCGAGGCTTTATGAAAGCATTCCACGGATAAGGCCAAACCAGCTAAAATTTTCGGGTCGGGTTGTTTGCAAAATGCTTCGTAGGTGAGTATGGCCAACAATGGCCGTAATCTTTGTCCACCCGACAAAAGGGAATTTAAAGCGATCTTTTCTGTTATATTTTTCGACTTTTCCAATACTTGTTTTAATTGCTCTTCTTCAAAAATTGAAGAAATCTTTTTCCGGAGATCATTCAGGTTCAGCAATCTCATATTAGAATTTTCATGAAAATGATATATTTCCTGCTTAATCCAATCGAAATCTGCGAGTGTATCTTTGCAGCCACAGGTCAAAAGAGGTATTCCAATTCCGGGAATAGAGTATTTACTGATGGAAACAAACATTTTTTGCAGCGATTCCATACATCCGACGCCTATAAACGCGTCAACATTTCCGCTTTCGATTAATTTAGAGGTAATGGTGCTGCCTTCCGTAACTAAAGTAACATAGCCCAGTTCTTCTGCCTCGTGGGTAAAACGTGAAATGCTGCAATTGCCACATTCGTGACATAAAAGTCCAAAGGTATCCTGTTCTGCCTTGCAATACGTACTATTTCTTAGACACTGGGGGAGCAGCAGTATCCTTCTATTGAAAGGGATTGTGCCCACTACGCTCCGCCATATTGAGTTACCGCAGCAAACCATGATGAATGCACGGTATTTTTCATCCCATTGATATGTTTTGATCAGCGATCCTGCATATTCAAATAAAGTTTCATAGGAAACGGGTGGCATTAAATCTTTGATGCCAAAAAAACTTTCTACCTTATTGCGTATGTCAAGCCTTGTTTCTTTTTCGTCAGGTACAATAAGGCTTAATATCTTTTCATTCATTTTTAGTCCAAATCTTTATTATCCATAAGCGCCTAATCCAAAAAATGCCCGTTTTTTAGCTATTCTGTATAGCCATTGCTCCTCCGGTATTATTTCACTGGTGCCGTGACTGCATGTTTCAGGGGCGGTTTCCAGTTGCTCTGCCAATTCCGAACGACCAGAAGTATTCAGGGCTCCGTTTTTCTGTGCAAAGTGACTCAACCATGCCGGATTTTCCATGAGAATGCAACCGTTGGTAAGTTTATGAACTTCTGTTTTAAAATTCTTTAAAAATGTGGAATCTTCATATACCTGTTTTAAATCTCCCATGGTTATATGGTCACAAGAGAATTGTACAACAGGACAAGGTTCTATATACCCTGCAGGATTAATATGATGGCTCAATCCTTCTGCAGCCGGGCAAAATGGTTCACCAGCTGCGTTCCAGTACGAATCTATGAGAATCAGGGGAGATTTTTTCCGTTCCTTCACCAAAAACATTCGTAACCGCCTTATTTCCTCAAAGGATAAAGTTAGTTCGTAGCAGGGATTTTCTCCTGCAGGCCTGTAAATATAATACCAAAGATAGATTACTCC
>CAYZNC010000325.1:0-7615 GCA_964478555.1 uncultured Bacteroidales bacterium
ATTATTTTAACCATGATTGGTGGCAGCACCCTCCTTGCCGATGGAATCATAACACCTGCTATCACGGTTACATCTGCTGTAGAAGGGTTAAAACTTATTGACCCTGTTCTCCCTGTTATTCCTATCGTTTTGATTATAATTGCATTTTTATTCCTGATCCAGCAGTTTGGCACCAATTTTCTTGGCCGTTCCTTTGGGCCTTTGATGTTTATCTGGTTTACCATGCTTAGTGTGCTTGGTTTGTCTTATGTAATAAAAAAACCAGCTATACTGGCTGCGCTTAGCCCCACTTATGCTTTTAAATTTCTTTCTACATTCCCTCATGCGTATCTTATTTTAGGGGCTGTATTTCTTTGCACTACGGGGGCAGAAGCGCTTTATTCGGATTTGGGCCATTGTGGGTTAAAAAACATCAGGGTATCATGGGTATTTGTGAAATTTTCATTGGTTATGAACTATTTTGGACAAGGTGCATGGTTCCTTATGGCGCATCCTTCCGATAGAAATGTCAACCCGTTTTTTGCAATAATGCCAGACTGGTTTCTGCTCGCAGGTATTATCATTGCAACAGTAGCAGCTATAATTGCCAGTCAGGCACTTATCAGCGGCTCATTTACTCTAGTCAGTGAGGCTATTTCACTCAATTTCTGGCCAAAAATACGTATCTCTCAGCCAACAACAGTGAAGGGACAGGTTTATGTTTCCAGCATAAACTGGTTTCTTTGGGCAGCATGCTGTTTTGTGGTAGTCTATTTCGAGCAATCATCGAAAATGGAGGCGGCTTATGGATTATCGATTACCATTACAATGATCATGACTACGCTTCTTTTAGTTAATTTTTTGCGCCAAAAGAAAGTTTCCATGATGATTGTGGGTTTGATATTTACTGTTTATCTGACCATTGAAGGCACCTTTCTGTATGCCAATCTGTTCAAATTTACTCATGGCGGATGGTTTACGATACTGGCAGGATTTTTACTCTTCCTGGTTATGTATGGTTGGTTTTTTGGGCGTAAAATCAAGAATAAATACATTAGTTTTGAAAACCTCAACAATCATACGGAATTGTTAAAAGAACTGTCCAAAGACGAAACCATTCCAAAGTTTGCCAGTAACCTCGTTTATATCGTAAAAGCTAACCGGATTGAACAGATCGAATCAAAAATTATTTTTTCGATCATAAACAAGCGCCCGAAGAGGGCTGATACCTATTGGTTTATTCATGTCGACCGGTTGAATAATCCTGATACGTTTGAATATAAGGTACATCATATTGTGCCTGGCGTGGTTATCAAAGTAGATTTTCATCTTGGATTTAAGGTTGACCCACGCATTAACTTATATTTCCGAGAAGTATTGGAAGACCTGGTTCTTTCGGGCGAAGTTAACCTTACCAGCAAATATGAATCCTTATCTAAGCACAATATCCTGGGTGATTTTGTATTTGTGAACCTGGATAGGATTATGTCACCGGATTACAGGCTTACACCCTGGGAAACCTTCACCATGAATCTCCACGAAATTACCCGGTGGCTGAGTATAAACGATGTAAAAGCATTAGGGCTTGATACCAGCAATGTTATCGAAGAAAAGGTACCCATAGCCATCGACCAGATTATAACACAAAGGATTAAGCGGAAGGTTTAAATTCCTGCAAATTATTTCAGGATAGTGTTAGACCTGTCAGCTCACTTGTTATCTGTTTTACTTACCTTTCTTTCTTTCCCTGATATGATATTCCTGTATTAGTGGTGGATTCTCCGGAGTTAGGGTGAAGTAGATTTCTATATCACTCTTTATACCTTCCATAATAAACGTACCCCGCAGATTATTTTCAGGGATAAGCTCCTGAATTTTTATAATTTTCCCGGCGCTCTTAAAAATGCGTTCAGACTCGATTCTCAGGGAATCGAGAAAATAATCCATGAAGAAATTATCTGCAAACAGGTGTGTGCCAGCCGGAATTTTCCATCCAGGCAGAATACTGATCAATTCGTTTTTTCGCTGGTCGAGAATGGCAGACACGGGTAACCGTCGTGGCTGCAGTTTTGCCATGGAGATGAGTGTATCCAGTACTAAAAGGTTTATGGATTGAGTTGGCGCATACGTAAGATTGCTGAAAGAAAAAATACCGATATTATAATCGGGTAATACGATCCAGTTGCTACCAAAACCTGGTAAACCGCCTCCGTGGCCGACCATTACCCGTCCTTCACAATCCCTTATCCATCGCAGGCCGTATGCATATGCTGAAATAAGAGGGCATTCGCGACCACCCGGATATCTGTATCTTTTATTAAGCGTAATCCCGGACGCAGGCTGTTGCATCTCCCGAACAGAACTTCTCTTTACAGGACCTGTTTCAACATCATTGCGGGGTGGCAATGCTGATAGGTGAAGGATCACATATTTGCTAAAATCGTCTGTGGAGGTGAGCATCCCTCCCATGGATCGATAAGCTCCGTCGTGTAACATCGGTTGTTCCACCCACTGTTTATTCAACCAGCGGTATCCATGGGCTAAACGGTCGGCAGGAATTTTATTAAATTCAAAACATGTATGGGTCATCCCTAACGGAAGCAGAATGTTTTCCGTAATATACGATTCGTAAGTGGTACCGGAAACTTTACTGATAATACGTCCTAATAAGGTAAACCCCAGGTTACTATATTCGAAATTCAGGCCGGGAACACTTGAAAAAGAAAGTCCATTCCCGATCATTTGAATCAAATCGTCATCAGGAGTAGCTAACTGACGGTCGCCCCAGGGATTATCTTCCGGAAAGCCGGCCGTGTGGGTAAGTAAATGGCGAATGGTGATGGGTGGGGCATCATTGGTTAAATACTTTTGGGCTGTTAGTTCCGGAATGTATAAGCTAACCGGATCATCCAATTTAAGTTTTCCGTCATCCCTGAGCTTTAAAATAGCCATTGCGGTAAAGCTTTTTGTCATGGAGGCTATTCGAAATTCCGAATAATTGTCTGCGGGAATCTTTTCGGCAATGTTAATATACCCGACATTGCCGGAATGTACCAACTTGCCATCCACCACCAATCCATAAACGAACCCAGGAAAATGATTTTGCTTTGCATAGTTACGAAACAAGCTGTCAGCAACCTGCATTACGGCTTCCGATTTCTTTACACGATCGGTATTGGTTTGTGCTGATAATCCCTGATGGATGCAAAGGATAATCAACATTGTAATTGGGGTTAATATCGATTTATTCATTGCCTTAGGTGTGAGTTCGGATAAAACTACACAATTCACATTATAATTCCAAGCCAGCGTTCAGTATTTATGAAATAAAAGCGTGCAATGCGGGGGTCTTAATAAATTGGGATTTTATAAGCGCTATAGCATCGAGCCAGTTCTCAATATTCCGCTCATGTGTTAATTCTTCATTTAAAATATAGCTTACGATCTGATGCGTAGTTTCATCTTTCCCTTCTGTAAAATCAGCTATTTCACTATATCTTTCAATGGCAGAGAGTTCTTCCGTTAGGTTTTGATGAAGAATAACCGTTATATATGGATTGTCGGGTACCTTGCAATATGGATTCTTCATTGAACCTAAAGAATTGAGATTAAGCTCTGCTCCAAGCTGAAGCATCCTGGTCTTGATCAATGTGGCATGGCTCAGCTCCTGGTTGGAATGAATAAATAATTCAGGTTTTATTACAGCCCACATGGGACCCTCCATCAAAATTGCACCTATCCAGGATTGATAATAAGTAAGCCATTCCTGATCAAGTGCTTCATTGAGCATTCCCAGCAATTTGTCTACATCCAAATCTGACTTCAAAACTCCAATTTCTCTATTTTCCATGATTGTAGTTTTTAAATTAATAATAATCCGGCATGATCAGTAATTTTAACAATTGAATGCTGAAAAATCAAAACTTAAATAGACGTCATTAATTAAATTCCGGTAGAGTTCATTGAACTTGCCTACAGCCCATTTATAAAGCACATATGAATCATCATCTTCAAGCCATTGGAATGACTTCCTGAGTTCTTTTGCAAATAGCAACTTGTTTTCATATACGTTTTCCAAAACGATTTTTTGCAACTCCAACATACTTGATGGGTACATAATCTTACGGTTTAGTTTTTAATGTTGGTAAGACGCATAATTGTGCATTTTCTTGTGTTGATTACGTTAATTAATGTTAAAATATTCAATTTACCATATGATGGCCCTGTCCTTCTCTGGCTTGTACATTTGATCGCCAGGCTTAATGCCGAAAGCTGTATTGAATTCCTCTAAATTCGGCAATGGCCCATTTACCCGGAATTTACCCAGTGAATGGACGTCCACTCTGGTTAACCTTTGAATTTCCTTATCACGTATGTTCTGCGCCCAAATTTGAGCAAAAGAAAGAAAATATCGCTGGTCTTGTGTAAAACCATTGATTTTACCCACGGCGGGTTTATCTTTCAACTCTTTTTGCAAGGCATAGAATGATATGTTTAGTCCGCCGAGGTCGGCAATATTTTCTCCGAGCGTCAGTTTTCCGTTAGCATGCAGGGTATCGAGAACTTTAAATGAGCTGAACTGGTCAACAAGAATTTTCGTTCTTTCCTTGAATTTGGTTTCATCACTTTTTGTCCACCATTCTTTTAGGTTACCGGTTTTATCATACAACCTGCCTTGATCGTCAAATCCATGGGTCAATTCGTGTCCTATAACAACACCTATAGCTCCGTAATTTACTGCATCGTCAGCATCCTTATAAAAGAATGGAGGTTGAAGTATGCCTGCAGGAAAGCATATTTCGTTCATGTTGGGATTGTAATAAGCATTAACTGTTTGAGGGGTCATTTGCCAATCTTTCCGGTTAACAGATTTATTGATTTTCGATAACAGGTAATCGAAATTAAATTTATTGGCATTTAATGCATTCTCGAAAAATGTTTCAGGCTTAATTACCAAACCATTATAATTTCGCCATTCATCGGGGTAACCGATCTTTACACTAATGGCTGCAAGCTTATCGATTGCCTTTCTCTTGGTCGAATCGCCCATCCACTGCAAATTTTTAATTCTGTCAGCGAAGCTTAGTTTTATGTTCTCTACTAATTTTAGCATTCGTTCTTTTGCCTCGGGTGGAAAATATTTTTCAACATATATTTTCCCCAACGCCATGCCCAGACCGTTATTTGTAGAGGCAAGTACCCTTTTCCAGCGGGGTTTTATTTTTTGACTTCCTGAAAGTACTTTTCCATAAAATTCAAAATTTTGATTTACGAAAGCAGAAGGCAGGTAATTGGCTGTATTATTGACGAGGTTCCAGGTCAAATAAATTTTCCAATTGTCAACGGGGATTTCTTTAAACAAGTTGCTGATGGTTGCAAAAAAATCCGGTTCCATGACATTAATATCGCCAGGCACGGGCAACCCAACATTTTTAAAATAGACATTCCATTGCATATCCGGCGATAATTCCTGAAGTCCTTTCAGTTTCATTTTATGGTAAACTTTATTCGGGTCCCGCCTTTCAAGGCGTGTCAATGAAGCCTTTGCAAGTTTAGTTTCGATATCAATAACCGTGCGGGCAGCTTTATCGTCACTACCCATATTTTCTCCAATCAGGCCTAGCATCTTTGTGATATGTTTCCTGTATTCATCCAGAATTTCTTTTCCACGTGGGCTTTTATCAAAATAATAATCCCTGTCAGGTAGACCGAGTCCACCCTGATCAAGATGTGTAATAACCATTTCGCTGTTTTTGCTGTCCTGCTCCCCATAAATATGGAATAGGGGATCGATTTCAATGGTATGAAAGTAAGCAACGAGATTTTGAACATCGGACGCTGATTTAAGATCCTTGATTTTTTTAAGTTCGGATTGCAGTGGTTCGAGCCCTCTTTTTTCTATGAGTGCCGAATCCATGCCCGAATTGTAAAAGTCAGCTATTAATTGGGCTTCAAAGCCTGACTTATTGCTTTTTGCTGAAATTTCCTGAACCAGTTCCTGCATCATTTTATTGTTCTTTTCGGCTAATATATCAAATTGGCCATACCTGCTATAATCTTCAGGCATAGGGTTCTTTTTTATCCACCCACCGTTGGCAAACTGGTAAAAATCCGCACCGGGTTGAACCGCAATATCGAGGTTTGCCGGGTCAATAACTTTATTCATAGTTTTTTCTTTTTTCATACAACCGGTTATCAGTACAAGTGTAAATAACACAAAAACAATGTGTAATCTCAGATTATTCATATATAAGATTTTGATGTCCAAGGTAATTGTTTAACAGATTATTTTCAATTTAATTAATATCAAACGTGGCTTTTATCGATTTGTTCTGAATATTATTTTTCTTCATTATGAAATAAATAAATCCAATAAATATACTAATCAGAGCTGCAATTAATTATAGTTTCCAAATTTTTTTATTTTTATACGCTAAATTCTCAGAATAATATTTACTTCCATAAAGAATCTTTATTATAAATCGGCCTAAAAAATTTAATAGATATCCAGTAGATTTTAGTGTTTGGTAAGATATTATTCTACCATTTATATTTATCAACTAATTTTTTTTCAATCTTTAAATCTAAGGTCTTTGTATCGGGAATATTAATCCATTTATAAATAAATAATGTATCGTTACTTTGCTCAAGAATCCATGCTTTTCTGCCGCTTGAAACTATATTGATTACATTGAGCTCTGGACTGCAATTACAACCGAGAGAATCTGTATGTAATATCTCTTCTAAAGTAGGATAATTTCGTTTTAAAAAGGCTTTATTTAGTAATCTAACATGCTCATTCGTATAAGCCTTATATTCATTACCGTAAGTACCATACTTGATAAATATAGTTTTGTTTTTCGTTTTATTATCTATAAAGTTAAGGGTGTCGGTCATTATTCGTAAAATTCCAACAATGAAATCAATATCTTGATAACGCTCTGTTACATATTTCGAATAATATACTTCAAATATATGACCACTTTTCTTTTTTAATTTATAGGTGTTTGGATCATAAATCAGATCATTGTATAAGTTTATATAACCAGCCATTGTATCAAGGTTGATTAGTGAGTGTTCTTCTTTCTTCTGGCATTCACAGGGCAATTCCTTTTCTAAACATTTCACATAGGAAAGGCTAATCCAGTTATTACTTTTAGATTCTAGTTCTTGTCCAAATGAATTCAGACCGATCATCATCAGATAAATCCAAATAAAACATTGAAATATTCTATTGAAATCATTTTTCATTTATGCAAGCGCTTATTTTTTTAGTATTGAACTTCCGCAACTAGGCTCAGTGCCGGATTTGTAGCACTTCCTTATCAATTCGTAATGCGATTTAAATGTAATCATTCCCTCTCAAATTTGCAATTCGCCCGGCTTTGCCCTTTAGATGTTATTAGCAGTTTGGCCGATTTTTACCAATACTATCATTGGTATGCGATATCGTATCACTTTTCAATATCGCACCAACTTGCCTACAAATCCGAGAACCAAACGTAGTTTTACACGAAATGAGGACGAAAACATCAACGCAGTTTTATATAATTGCAGGGACCGGTTATTAGTCACTGTTTTAAAAAATTAACATTAATTTAATGCCAAAAAGTCATTTTTTATAAAACTATGTCGT
>CAYZNC010000326.1:0-7593 GCA_964478555.1 uncultured Bacteroidales bacterium
CAATGATGACAGTTGCGCCTCCACCACTGGGTACCAATCCATCACGGTCGCGATCAAAAGGACGAGAAGCTTTGGTTGGGTCTGACTCTCGTATCGAAAAAGCACTTAGTCCATCGAAACTTCCCATCGAATACAAACTTAATTCCTGTGCTCCGCCACAAATAATAATATCCTGCAGGCCTTGTTTAATAAGTAAATAGCCCAATCCAATTGCATGTGAGCCACTGGCGCATGCTCCGGCAATAGTTAAATTAATCCCTTTTAACTTAAAAATGACCGAAAGGTTCATGGTTACGGTTGAGTCCATAGATTGAAATATGGCTCCGGATCCAACCAATGTAGTATCTTTCTTTTCGCGGATAATATCTATTGATCTGATGACCGGTTCGGCACAACTATCGTTTCCGTATAGAATGCCAACTTCATGCTTATCGATATAATCTTGTTCTAACTTTGCACATTTTAAAGCTTCTACAGTAGCCATATAAGCGTACTCCCCCTGTTCAGGTAAGCAAACGCGTTGACGACGATCAAGCATTTCTTTCAGCATAGGTCTTTCAAGCATACCTGTCAATCCTGAACGATATCCAAACTCCTTTCGTTTGATATCAAGTCCAATTCCTGACTTTCCCTGGTAAAGTGAAGATTTTACTTCTTCAAGATTTTTACCAATGGTAGAATAAATTCCAATTCCTGTAATTACTACTCTATTCATTTAGTGTTTTCTGTTTAATTCTATACAGTAAATTGATCAGGTATAAATTCCTCCATTAATGGAAATCACATTTCCTGTTATATAGGATGCTTTATCTGATGCCAGAAACCCTACGGCTTCTGCTACTTCTTCCGGTGTACCAAAACGGTTCATAGGAACAAGTGATTTTAGTTGATTTTCATCTAATCCGCTGGTCATGTCTGTTGTGATAAATCCCGGAGCCACAGCATTTACGGTTACATTTTTTTTGGCTACTTCCTGGGCTAATGCCTTGGTTGCACCAATCACTCCTGCCTTGGCAGCAGAGTAATTAGTTTGGCCCGGCATTCCTTTCAAACCCGACAAGGATACAACATTAACAATGCGGCCATATTTTTTTACCAGCATATACTTAATTAAATATCTGGTAGCATAGAAAAAACCATTCAAATGTATATCTATTACCTGGTGCCAGTCTTCGTCACTCATAAATACCATGAGGCCATCTTTTCTTATGCCGGCATTGTTTACCAACACCTCAATATATTCGCCTGCGTGGCTGCCCGACCATTTTTCTAATGCTGCTTCAACCTCAGCCAGATTTGAAACATCAAACCTCATAAGCTCGCCGTCGCTACCTTTTTCCTGAAGCATCGCAAGTGTTTTCTCCGCTTCTGTTTGGTTCGATTGGTAATTAATCAGTATATAATAGCCCATTTCGGCCAGCTTAATACAAATAGCACGACCTATACCTCTTGAGCCCCCGGTTACTAAAGCATACTTCATGATTAATCCTTAAAACGTTTTTTTTGTTTCAATAGGTTCAACTCCTTTTAGCACAGAAGAGTCGTTATAATGTTCTCCAATAATTCCGGGTCTCTTATTTTGAAAATATTCTACCAAATTCCGTATATCCTTGTATTTGGGGGTATCCTCAATGCATACAGGGAAAATAGAACGTATTTCCGAGTAAGTTGTTTTGGCATAATCTGATAATTCATTTTGAATTTTCAGAAAATCAATTGCCTGAGCTATTGCCATAAAATGAATAGAAAGCACCTGATATGAATTCTCAATTACCTTTTTTGCCAGTAATGCTGAATTCGTACCCATGCTCACCACATCCTGGTTATCATTATTATTCGGGATACTGTGAACATAATTTGGAAAAGAAAGTGATTGACATTCTGCTGTTGTAGAAGTGGCAGTAAATTGGGCTGCCTGTAAACCGTAATTCAAGCCAAGTTTACCGAGATTACCGAATGGAGGCAATATGTTATTGATTTTATCGTGAAAGAGAAAATTCAACTGGCGTTCTACCAACATGGTTAATTTTGTAATAGCAATTTTAAGTTTATCCATTTCAAATGAGACATAATCGCCATGAAAATTACCCCCATGATATACATTTTTATTGTACATATCAACGATGGGATTGTCGTTAGCTGAATTTACCTCGTCAATCAATACTTTTTCCGTATTTAAAATGGTGTCATAAACCGGTCCAAGAATTTGAGGAACACAACGTAATGAATAATATTCCTGAACTCTGTCCTTGAAAATTTCGCCGGTTATTTTTCCATTATACATATATTCCGCACGTTTCCTAACTAACTTACTGCCTTTAATGAGTTTCTGCATCGCCTTAGCCACTTCCAGTTGTCCTTTATGCAGTTTTACCTGGTTAAGCTCGTCTGAAAAATGATCATCAAAAGATTTTACAATCTCATTGATCATAGACGAAGCTACAATAGCCCAATTAACAAGATTTTTAGCATATAATAAATTAACGATACCTATACCAGTCATCACTGAAGTGCCATTGCACAAAGCAAGTCCCTCCCGCATATGCATGGATATTGGTTTTAACCCTTCCTTTTTAAACACTTCTTTGGCGTCATATAGCTCGCCTTTGTAAAAAATTTCGCCCTCTCCAATCAGGTTTAGAGCTAAATGTGCAAGCTGCACCAAATCGCCGCTGGCACCAACACTTCCATGTTCAGGAATAAAGGGATTAAAATCTTTATTGATAAAATCTCTTAATAATTCTACTACCTCAACATGTACTCCGGAATATGCCTGAAGAAGCGAGGCTAACCGGGCAAACATAGAAGCTTTTGTATATAAATGGGTTAATGGCTGGCCACACCCGGTTGCATGACTGCGAATTAAATTGTATTGTAACTGAGCAATAGAGTCTTCTTCAACTCTATATTGAGCCATAGGTCCAAAACCTGTATTGACACCATAAATGATTTTATCTTTTGCGTAATGCTTTAAGAATTTATAGTTGTCGTCAACTTTTGTTAAGGCCTGGTCTGATAAAGTAAGCTTTTTATCAAGAAAAAGGATCTTGTAAAAATCTTCCAGCGTAAATTTCGAATTCCCTACTCCCTGCATTATATATATGTTTTCATCAACTAATCAAGAAATTAAAAAAGCAAAAGCTATTTTTAAAATAGCGCAATATTATAAATTAATTAGCAATTTTTGTTTATTAAAATTAAAATATTCTCACAGGCCATTGAATATCTTCCATATGTTATTAAATCATTTTATAGTTTTTATATTCAAAAAGCCGGTAGCCTGTTTTTTTTTCAATAAAGTTCAAAACGGCATTTTTAAGCTTTACTTTTCTATGCTTGTTATCCAGCAATATATGCCAATTGAGATCACTGATTCTGTTCTCCATAACCTGAGGATGCGTGTCCTGAAAATAAGCAATCGACTCAAATTCTGAATAATTATAGGTACCATCTTCATTTCTTGCCTTATAATTATCACCTCGCTTATACCTCTGAAAATCGTTTAATTTCTGGTACATAACTTTTGGATTTTTTACATATCCATAATGATATATGCAAGCATCAATAAGTTTGACATTTAATTTTTGATCATGCCTACGAAAGCCCTGAGCATCGCGATATGATCTGATATCCTTGTTGTTTCTGATTATTCGTATTTCACGACGATACCATCTCCTGCATTTTGCAACATAATCATAGGTGCCCCAAAAATGAAGATATTTAAATAGTAAACCCTCCACATGGAGATTATCCTTCCATTGTCTCATGGCGTCCTGAATAACAGGAAGGTATTTTTCATGCACAACCTCGTCAGCCTGCAAATAAAAACACCACTCGTATTCCGCTGGTATGCAATCAAATGCTTTATTAGTTTCTGCAGCAAGAACTTCCCCTCCTTTTTTCAGGGATTCATCCCACAGTGATTCTATAATTTGTATTTTATCTGAATCGATTGATTTAATTAACTCCAATGTACCGTCATCAGAAGGTCCCACTAATACAATAAAATGATCGCAGACAGGTAATATAGATTTGACCGATTCTACAACTGGAAAACCATATTTTATTGCATTTCTTACAAAACTAAAACCGCAAACTTTCATTTGTAAATATTCTTATTAGATTATCGGCCAGATGTTCTAAAGGACTACCTTTGGTTGAATGCTCATGTTGAATTAGCGAATCTATCTCATTTGCAAAGAGAATCAACTTTCATTTTTTTGTGAATTGCTAAACCTTGAATGGTTCATAAAAAGAACAATTTTTAAAACATCTGCAAATCGTATAGTTTTTTATAAAAGCCATGAAGTTCCAACAGTTCATCATGTTTACCGCGCTCTACTATTTCACCTTCGTGAAGGACGCATATTTCATCGGCATGTTTAATGGTAGATAAGCGATGAGCAATAATGATAGAAGTACGATTCTTCATAAGGTTATACAAGGCCTCCTGAACCAGGTATTCTGATTCAGTATCAAGTGCGGAGGTAGCTTCATCAAGAATCATAATTGGAGGATTCTTAAGAACTGCCCTGGCTATGCTTATACGTTGGCGTTGACCGCCTGAAAGTTTGCCACCTCTGTCTCCTATGTTAGTTTCATATCCTTTTTCAGTTGCTATGATAAAATCATGTGCATTGGCTACCTTAGCAGCTGCCTGAACCTCATCAAGAGTAGCCGATTCAACACCAAAAGCAATGTTATTGTAAAAAGAATCATTGAAAAGAATAGATTCCTGATTTACATTGCCCATGATACCCCGTAAACTGGTTATTTTTAAATTTTTAATTGGAATGCCATCGATCAGGATGTCGCCCTGCTGTATATCATAAAATCTAGGTATTAAGTCCACCAATGTCGATTTGCCAGAACCTGACTGCCCAACCAGAGCAATAGATTTTCCTTTTTCTACTTTGAGATTGATTCTCTTCAGTACATTTTCATTTTCATAGGCAAAGGAGACATCGCGGAATTCAATATCTTTATTAAATCCTTTAATAGCAATAGCGTCAGCTTTATCTCCTATGGTTTCCTCGGCATTAAGAACAGCATTAACCCTATCCAATGAGGCACGGCCTTTTTGAATATTATAAAAAGCCTGTGTAAAATTTTTTGCCGGATTGATGATTTGAGAAAAAACAGCCACGAAACCGATGAGTGCTTCTGCCGTTAATCCCTTTTCACCTGATATCACTATTTTACCACCATACCATAATACCACTACCAAAGCAGCCACACCAAGAAATTCGCTCACCGGTGAGGCCAGAAAACGTCGACGCATAATGCGATTGGCAATATGGGTATAGTCATTGTTCTGTTTTAAAAATGCAGCGCGTGCTTTTTTTTCAGCATTAAAAGCCTTTATAATTCTAAGTCCACCAAGCGTTTCTTCAATGATAGACATTAATTCTCCCATCTTCATCTGACCCTTCATCGATGTTTTTCTCAAATTTTTGCCAATAACACCTATGATTCCGCCCGCAACCGGTAAGAGAATAAAGACAAATAAAGTTAACTGCGGACTAAGATATAACAAACCGATCAGACTTATAATGATGGTAATGGGTTCACGAAATGCCATTTCAAGAGAAGCCATGATAGACCATTCTATTTCCTGCACATCACTGGTAATTCTTGACAGTACATCTCCTTTACGTGTTTCTGTAAAATATCCGATAGGCAGAATAAGTATTTTAGCGTATAACTGGGTTCGCATATCCCGAACAATACCGTTACGCAATGGCGTTAAAAAGTAATTGGCCAGATACCAAAAGGTGGTTTTCAGAAATACCAGCACCAATACTAACACACATATCCAGATCAATCCATACATTTTCCCGTTTACTGCAACAATGTGTGAGAGAAAATATTCGAAATAATTGACTATCCCTTTCACAGTCATCACAAATTTCACGGGTGCTATGGCTGTTGTTCCCTGTTGCTTGAAAAGCACAGTGAGGAATGGAATAATCATGGTTAAAGAGCCAAGATTGAAAATACTGCTTAAAGTATTGAATATAATATTTAGTGCTGCATTCCATTTATAGGGTGAAAGCAATTTAATTACATACCTGAAAAAATACTTCATTTGATTAATTTATCTTTATTAATAAATACCTGTGTAGGATTGGGGAGTTATTTTCCGAAGTTCTTCCTTAATATTATCAGAAACATGAAGACCTTGTATAAAGCTTTCGATTTCGGCGTGGGTTATTTTTTGATTGGTACGGGTTAGTTCTTTCAAAGCCTCATATGGATTTGGATAACCTTCCCGGCGCAGGATTGTTTGAATACCCTCCGATACGACGCTCCAATTGCTCTCTAAATCCTGGCCAATAGTTGCTTCATTCACAATAAGCTTATCTAATCCCCTAAGCAGTGATTTAAATGCCAATAATGTATGTGCAATGGGAACGCCGATATTTCGCATTACAGTGGAATCGGTAAGGTCGCGTTGCAAACGTGAGATTGGAAGCTTGGCTGCCAAATGTTCGAATATTGCATTGGCAATTCCCAAATTCCCTTCAGAGTTTTCGAAATCAATGGGATTTATTTTATGGGGCATGGTCGAAGAACCAGTCTCCCCTTTCGTAATCTTCTGTTTGAAATATTCCATTGATATATACGTCCAAACATCGCGATCAAAATTAATAAGGATATTGTTGATTCTCTTCATGGCATCAAGCTGTGCCGCAAGATTATCATAGTGTTCAATTTGGGTGGTTGTCTGACTACGACTTAGGCCCAATATGCCGTTGAGAAGTCTGTCGCCAAAAGCAACCCAATCAATTGAAGGATATGCCACAAAATGCGCATTGAAATTACCATTGGCACCCCCAAATTTAGCTGAAAAAGGAATATTAACGAGCTGGTTCTTTTGCTTTTTAAGTCTTTCAACAAAAACTGCTATTTCCTTACCCAGCTTTGTGGGTGATGCGGGTTGACCATGTGTATGTGCCAACATAGGTATGGAGCGCCATTCAATTGATTTTTTTTCCAATCGGGTTATTACCTCCTCCAGGGCCGGCAGGTACACCTCTGCCACTGCCTGTAGTAATGAGTACGGCACTGCTGTGTTGTTAATGTCTTGTGAAGTTAACCCAAAATGAATAAATTCCTTAAAGGCACTTAGCTTCAGTTGGTCGAACCTTTCTTTTACATAATATTCAACGGCTTTCACATCGTGATTGGTCTCTTTTTCCAAATCTTTTACTCTTTGTGCATCTTCAACCGTAAACTCCTTATATAAATTACGAAGATTTTCAAACTGAGTCTTGTCAAACCCGCTTAATTGCGGCAAAGGTATATTCACCAGTGCAATGAAATATTCAACTTCAATAAATACCCTGTACTTAATTAAAGCGTATTCTGAAAAATAAGCAGCTAACTCATCCACCTTGGTCCGATATCTGCCATCGATAGGCGAAATAGCTGTTAACATCTTGATCTCCATTATGTAAAATTTAATGAGCGCAAAGTTACAAAAATATTCCGGGTATTTTTTGACAAGGATTGTCTATCTTTGAACAACAAGAATGATTTAAACGATGCAAAAAATTAAAGTTTCTGTTGTCTCCTACTCAAATTCCGTAC
>CAYZNC010000327.1:0-7591 GCA_964478555.1 uncultured Bacteroidales bacterium
GCGTCGAACTACCAATTGTTTTGAATTGGCGCTTTCTGTACTGTTTATTGCAGGTATACAACATTTTGCCGAAACACCAACGGGCATGGCAAATGTACCAGAAGAGGTCAGAAAGTTTTTGCAGGAATTGCCCACCACCTGGGAGGATGTAAAATTTATTGATGGCTATCCGGGTAAATTGGTAATTCTTGCCCGAAAGTCAGGAAATAACTGGTATGTGGCTGGTATTAACGGTGAAAACACAGAGAAAAAGGTTTCGATCAAACTACCATTTATAAAAGACAACCAAACTGGTACTTGTTTTACCGACGGTAATAATTCGGCATTTGACATTAGTACCATTTCTGTTTCACCTGAGCGCAATGTGGAATTAAACCTAAAAGGTAATGGCGGGTTTGTAATTAAGTTCTAAAATGTTTACCTTCATAAATGGATGCAACACATCAAAGCAATGCCTCAAAGGTTTTGAAAATCTTTGAGGCCTGTTGGATTTAAGAGGTAAGAATCAAGACTGTAATTAGATCATTCAGATTTGACGAATTATTTTAAGATTTTTTTTTATTGACCGATAGCTATTTACTTTTATTCATTTTTACATAAAAAAAATGTCTGTTCATCAACAAATACTGATTAGTTATCAATATTACCTCAAACAATGAATCAAAATTGACATTTATCCGTATTACACTCAAAAACTGTTATTTTAGTTATGAGAAAAATTTTGTATTTAAATTGTTTTTTAATTATTTCTATCTTTTGTGCTTGTAGTGCAGATCGTGATATTGCTGAGCGACGTGCATTAATGATCCCACGAAAGTCTGAAATGCCTAGAAATGCTAAGAAATTTAAGGATGTCGAATATAAAAAACAATCCAGGTATACGAAAAGACAGTCGAAAAAAATGAGAAGATACAACAGAAGGCACAGACGTTAATGCTTCACATTATCCACAAGCTTCCGAATCCCTTTAACAATAGCTATTTCAGTTTGCGCCTTAGGTTTTTCAGCAACTTTAATCTTATGAATGCTGTTATCGTACCATGTTTTTTGAGCAACTTTATCATTTTCAATAAAATTCATGGCTTCCTCTCCAATTTTAGAGAGCGTTGCTAAATTGATCGATAAACTATCAATTTCCTTTAAAGCAGGGGTATTATTAATTATTTTTGCCAGGGCAGCCTGATTGTTAACCCACAAGGTAAGGTAATGTTTTATTTCGCCAGCTTTTGTTTTATCCTTTTGGTTAGCTATAAAGTCATCAACCAATACATTAAAATTGCGGGCAATACGTGCATCGGGACGAGCTGCGTCTACAACCCTGGTATAAGGCGAATCGGTGGTGTAAATTACTTCTTTTGAGCTTACCCTGTGATAAAATTTAATAGGTTCCAGCACATCAACCAGAGTCTTCAAGGCATCAATGTCATAACTGCCAGCAAGACGTCGTAAAATCATTTCGTAATTTTTTTCATGCGTTAAGCCCAATTCTTCGAGTTGAATCGAAATCCTATCGAGCTTCTGGTACATTAAAGAAACGTCTGCTACCGATGCCTGTGACCATAATCGTTCTGCAATTGCTGCTGTGCGAGGCCAGATTCGGGAGTCGACAGTTTCCCATGTTGCCATTTCATTCCACATAGTAGCTTCGCCACCCAATATTAATTTTTGTTGTTCGGCGGTAAGCGAAATAGATGATGGAAGAGGATCATTTTTATAATGAAATTCGGCCGACTGAACCAAGTCAATATAATAGCCATTGGATAAAATTGCCTGAAATCCGCTTTTAGCCGCATCTATTAACCCCTGTTTGCCGCGCCAGCTCTGAATAACTATATCTTTAGGTAAATTAGGATGTTTGATTTCATCCCAACCGATCATTTTTTTTCCGTATTTGGTTAAAATAGCTAAAACACGGGTATTAAAGTAGGCCTGTAAGGCATTGTTATCTGGCAAATTATGAGCTTTTTTATAATCTTTGATGGCACTGTTGGCATCCCATTCCATTCCATTGTTTTCGTCGCCTCCGATATGCATATAATCATCCGGAAACAGGGCTGTCATCTCCTTAAAGAAAGTATCCAGAAATCCGTAGGTAGATTCCTTTATAGGATTCATGGTAGGTATGAATATGCCATAGCCATGTATAATAGAGTAAGGCCCGTCTCCGCTTGCAAGCTCGGGATAACCAACAAACCAGCTGGAGGTATGTCCGGGAATATCAAATTCCGGAACAACTCTAATCCCTCGGTCATCTGCATAAGCAATAATGTCTTTTATTTGGGCCTGGGTAAAATATTGTCCGTCGTTCCCCAGCTGGTGCAATTTTGGAAACGACTTACATTCGATTCTAAATCCCTGGTCGTCTGAAAGATGTATGTGAAGAACATTCATTTTAACTGCAGCCATGCCGTCAATATTATGCTTTATCACGTCAACAGGTATGAAATGACGGGCTACGTCTATAAGCAAACCGCGCCACATAAATCTGGGAGCATCATTGATTACACAGGACTGAAAATAATATCCATTGCTATCCGATTGTAGTAATTGAAGTAACGTCTCCAGACCATGCAGAGCCCCAAGATCTTTTTTTGCTTTAAGTAAAATCCGCGATGATGTTATGGTTAAAGTATATGATTCATCTTCTTTAAGCCTGTTAACACCTGGTTCTTCTACCTCAATTACAAAAGAAACATTCGGATTAATTGATGTCATAGATTCCGCAGTTTCGTTTACTTTTTTCAGAACTGAGCTATCCGTTTTTATGGCACTTACTTCATATTGTTTGATAAATAATCCTGTTCGGCCTTTCAGGCGTTTTAGCATTCGGGTAGCTGCACCATATATGCGGCTACCGGGATTGCCGATTACTGAAATACTAAAGTCGGTAGTTATGTTAAGCCGTTCATTATTAAAATGGCACTCCTTTGGCATTGGAATTAACAAATTAGCAGGGCTTTGTGCGATTTCCGTCTGAAACTGCTTACCCTTTCCGTGCTTAGAGATCAACCTGCCACTAATACCAAAAATTGAAATGGCCAGACAAAAGAAAATTAGAAATAATAGATATTGTTTTCTTGAAAATTTCAGATTCATAACAGATAATTATTCGGTAAGTAAGCGTTTAAGTCTAAATAAGATCCTGTAAATACTTTTTATTGCAATATTACTATTTTTATGCAATTTCAGGGAAGAGAAAATTGGTTTTGCGAATTTAAATTAACGGTGTTCAGTAATTATTTGACAATCACGTAAGCCCCTCCATATTTTTCAATCAGCCACTGATATAAATTATTTTTATCATTAAAAAGTACTTCTTTTGATTTTCGGGAATGTTTATCAAATAAGCCTTTAAGATGTACTGAGTACGGATCATCATGCTTTTCTGTTACAGGTTTGCAATAAGCAGTATCTAACTCGGGCCGGTTGTAAAAATGAGGGCAATTAATAACGGTTTCATTTTCTAATTTCATACTTAAAACTTCAATTAAATAAAAACATAATCCTTTTGTATCGAGCCTGTCTAACGCAAAACGATTTTGAACCTGATATTCGATGTAAAATCCTTCTGCAAAAATTCGTAGATTGTATGTTATTTCTTTAGCTTTTAAATCCTTACCTTTCATTCTGTAGAAGGCCTCAAAGGGAACACTATCCTTAATAGCCTTGACCGAATTAATCATACAATTATTACTTGAACAGCAAAGATCACCTCTTCCGTATATAAAATTAAGCTTTAACCTGTTTTCTGTCACCGACTGTTCGTTTTGTGAAAAAGCAACCAGCCCATTAATAATTAATAATATAACTATATATACACTTCTCATCCTCAAGGTTTTCAATTTGTTTTGAAAGTTCATAGTCCTAAATTTTTAGAAATATATACTAAATACAGGCTCAATCACTGTATTGCTATTGTCGATCAAATAGGAAAATCTCACCCCAAATTCAAGTTCCACACTGGGAGGAAGTGAAAAGGGAATAAAATCCATAGCCATCACAGCACCTGTTGACCTAAAAGTATACCGATTACTATTGATATTTAATGCTCCTACGCCATAATCATAATATAAATCTCCTTTAACCCTTTTGATATAAAAAAAATGCCTTAACGACAAGTCAGGGTAAGCTATCGGAAAAGCATAATCTGCTGAAGCCACCGCTAGGTATGGAAAAGCATAGGCCGTATATCCTCTGGGAAAAAGAAAATTACTTTGAAAAATATAATCGTAAGTTGCCTTCTGATACTCAAAGTTACCACAGATACGTATACTATGGTGTTTAAAAAATCCGGGGAAATAAAAGGCAGAGCGCACCGATAAAAAATCGCCCCTGTAATTGCCTCCCATTGGTGTATTTGTGTAAGAGGCCATCAGTTGTTGCGCAAAAGGAGGATTAAAATCGCGAACTGACCCTTGCACTGCATGAAGAAAAGACAACTGGTAAGTAATCGTCTTCATATCCCCTTCATTCACATCTCCCTCATTGTAAAAAATAACATCTTTTCCGATTACCTGTTTATAAGCAAGATTCGCACTAAGTTCTATTTTTGTTGTATGTATGCTCCTCGAAAAATCAAATGGCAAAGTTATTCCAACGTTTGCAGTCTTCTCTGTCCATGTATCCTTGAATTTATAAACTGTCGAAGAATCAGATCTCGTGGCGTAGGTTACTCCCGCATTAATGATGGGAAAAAATCCTGAATAACTCACGGCTCCACCCACGTTATAGGTATTTTCATTACCATCAAACATGCCACTCACCCCTATAAAAGTATTGTTGAGTAAATCGTTCGAATAGGTGGTTAAGGAAACGAACGGCGGTAAAGGTAATAATGTCCAACTGTGAGGCACTAGCTTATGAAACCATGGATAATTATGGATTTCATATTGATTATCAGGAATGTTTGATATCACGTCTCCTACTTTTTCCTTGGAAACCAGTGGCTTATAGTAACCTATATCATGAACTTCAACCTCATTGATTTTTTTCCAGGAAGAAGTATCCAGCCTCATTTCAGCGGCATTAAATCCATTTTCGTGATAGGTTGCATAGCTCACGCGTTTGCCATCGGGAGAAATTGCAGGATAATAGGCGCCAAATTTATCGCAAGTAATCTGATAGCGATTAAGTGTTGCGATATTAATGGCATAAATGTTATCTATGGCTGAATACGGTGAATTATACAGAATATACCTATCGAAGAATACAGGATTTGTAATATTTTCATTATTAAAATTGATATCCTTTTCAATGGTACCATCGGTATTCTGAATAGTCAGGTATTTTCGGTTAGCTATTTGGGAAACAAAAACTATTTTATTGCCTTCGGTATTCCATGAGGGTGTTGTTATGAAACGGTTTTCAGGATTGGGAAGTCGTTGCAATTCGTTTCCGGTTTCAGCGTCAAGAATGGCCAGGGTACATTTTCGATCTGTACTAAATTCTACCGTAACAATCCTTTTACCATCATTGCTAAGTGAGGGAGCAAACAGCTTACCTCTCGAGGTAATACGTTTCTGTCGCCCGGTGTTGACATCGTATAATTTTACAACGGAAAAGTCGCGATTACCCCAGCGAACATCAGGAACCATTTCACTCCAGGTGATACGCCCATTTGCATAAGATGCTCGTATCTGTTCTGTTGGTGAGAATTTTAGAAGTTTGTGTTCTTTTCCGTCTTTGTTAAGTTCGACAAAGCTTAATACGTGGTCAAGGCCGTATTTTTGCACGATGATACTACTATCGTTGAGATACTGCGGAAAATTATAATTTGTCCAGCAATCTTTCTTTTTAGTACCCCATTTGGTATAATCGTTGAATGTAAGCCCATCCAGCTGATTATTCCACAACGAATCTAGGTCCTGCATTGTACTTGCATAAAGATAACGTACTGATCTGTATTTGGTTTCTTTATGCAATCCCCTGTTTAAAGGATAAGGTATAAAAAACGATCTGGTGGTGCGCTTGGCAATCTTGCTCAACACATTTTCATCGTCCGTATTTCGCAAATGCGCGATCATGTGATACCCGAGTACGTAGTGGTTCGGGTAATAGTCCTTATACGAAAGGTTATACGCTTTGAAATAATTGTATTTTTTTCCTGATAATAAAATAGTTCGCAAATCCCTGTTAAACTCCGGTAGTCTTCCCCGCCCTACGTTGGAAAGGGCAGTTTCTGAGCATACAGCATCTCCTTCCCACCACCATAATGGAAAGAGATACATCGTATATATAGCAGGCCCCATTTGTCCGAATATAATATAGGTCATAAGAACGAGACCACTATTAAATTTATCATATTGCACCATATGCCTGCCTTCATGTATGGCCAGCATGCTATACCAATCGCCGGTTCCCAGAAAGGACCCCTGTGGTGGTGTTGAAAAAAACTCAGCTTTACGCGGAGCCCAAGCCACATATGCATTCGATTCGGTTATCTGATTCGACAATATAACAGAATAACGTTTTGGTTTCTTTTGTAAAGAAGTGTATAATGGTTTATAAACATGATCTAAAGTATTAGCAACACGTAGTGCATCTCCATAAATTGCTTCCGGAAATATAATATCATAATATTCGGAATGTATCATTTTCCAATGAAGCCCAAGTGGATATTGCAGGTTGTCGGTACTTTGTGCTGAAGCCCAAAGTGGAACAAAAGCGAGAATACAAAAAAACTTAAATAATTTCCGTTTTATTAACATGCCAACATATTAAAATAAAATTATGATTAACAGCAGTTTAAATTTTAAACCGTTATTTTGAACGGATAAAATCGAAAGCTAAACATAACCGTTATCATTTATGTCTTGTTTGCAAAATATTAACCACATCTTCGATACGATATTTTTTTTCCGTAAGCAAAACCAAAAAATGAAATATCAAATCGGCCGCTTCATTTAAGAAAAGGTCATCATTTGAGTCTTTTGCTTCGATCACTAACTCAACAGCTTCCTCACCAACTTTCTGAGCTATTTTGTTAATGCCTTTCTGAAAAAGTTTGGTCGTATATGAATTTTCGGGCATTTCGGTCTTACGCTGGCAAATTAAATCCTGCAAATATTTTAAAAAAGCGATTCCATCTTTATTTTCTTCTCTAAAACAAGTGTCAGTCCCATTATCGCAAACAGGCCCATGAGGTTTAGCCTTAATTAACAGGGTATCATTGTCACAATCGGGGAGTATTTCAACCACGCTTAATACGTTACCACTCTCCTCTCCTTTCGTCCATAACCGGTTTTTGGTTCGGCAAAATAAGGTTAGTACTTTTTCCTGAACGGTTTTCTCGAATGCTTCCCTGTTCATGAAACCAAGCATCAATACTTTTTGTGTACTACTATCTTGGATAATTGCAGGGATCAGGCCATTGAGTTTATCGAAATTAAGTGTCATTTTTTCAGGTTTTTTGCATCAGCCATGTGCTCATTCTTTAATCATTACCATAATTTTGATTTTCAAACCTTAGCACAGGCTTATTAGTTAGTAGGTTTAATATGAACAATATGCCATATTTGTTCTTGAACATTGAACAAAATTACACATAATAAAAAATCCTTCCAAATGTTCGGACCTAAAGCGTCCGTATAAA
>CAYZNC010000328.1:0-7569 GCA_964478555.1 uncultured Bacteroidales bacterium
TTGCGTTTGTCATCTTTGGAAGGTGTTCGTGCAATCATACCCTGGTCTTCCATTTTTTTCAATATCTGAGACATAGATTGAGTTTTCACCCGTGTTAAAGCAGCGAGCTCTGAAGGTAATACAAAACCTCAGGACTTCCTTAAGAAATTGACATGAAAAGTAAAAGGTACTTAGCATACATTTTAACTTTTTTGAATGAAAAATGTTTTTTATATGCCGTGCTCCTGATTAATTCACGAGAATGAAAAAATATCACCCCCGGTTTATACGCAATTTTACACGTGAGAGTTTAGTGCTGGTATATCACTGGGCTTATTGCTCCATGCAGGTCGAACGAATTCTTCATGGCATAAAAATTGAATTTTCGGTCAAAAACGAGGTAGAGCGTGACACTCAAAAATGTTTTTCAGTTTTGTTTTTAAGTAAGATGATTAGTATTAACAATATAACTTTATTAGAAATGAAAAAGGATAAAAAAGAAGATTATTATGCATCGCAAGAAGGCGAGGGTGAGTATCCTGAATATCCCGAATATCCTCCCGATGAAGATATTTACAAGCAGTTCAAGGAAGAAGACCTATCTGAAATTCACGAAAGTCCAAAGCAATATCGAAAATCAAATGAAAAGGATTTTAATGAAGATATGTCGGGTTATGATATTGATGTACCCGGATCTGAATTGGATGACGATATGGAAATTATTGGAAGTGAAGACGAAGAAAATAATCTGTATAGTTTAGGAGGTGATGATCATGAAGCACTGGAAGAGAACAATGGGGATTAGCACTGAAAAGCAGATTGCAAGACAGGGTGTCTAAAAAGCTGCTTTTGCTTTTATTTGCCCCTAATCCCCTAAAGGCCATAAGGGGACTTCGTTACTATCAGTTAGTTGCCTGAGCCTCCTTTAGGGTAGGGCAGTTAAGTTCTAGAAACGTACTTGGGGTGAAACCTCTACGAGGTTTTAAAAAATAATTTGGAGATTTTTACTACAATTATGGAACTTCTACGAAGTTCAGATTACCTCGTAGAGGTTACATTATTGTAGTAAACACAATACGTCATAGGTAATCAACCTCGTAGAGGTTGCATAAAATAATAACTTAACAGCCATACCTTTAGTGGATTGGGGGCAAATAAAGCACTTTTTAGACACCTTCACATTTAAATAATAAAATTTTTTAGATGATCAAAATGATTTCTCCAATTTCAACATTGCGTTTAAATTCCATAAGATCCCCCAATACCTTTTGTTTAAATACAGGATTGAAGACCTGTGCCAAAAGACTATCCAGTTTGGTTTTGCCAGGTTTATAAGATATGGTAACCTTTAACTCAGTACCGCCTTTTGGAGCGTCTTTAAACTCAACTATACCGGCATTTTCAACATCTGGTGAATCAATGGAAGCCCAACTAATTTTTTCATTGGGAATATCTTCCACAATAAGGGCATTCCAGGCAAAATGCTGTTTATTAAATTCAGCTTCCCACCGGTATTTGTTATCTGAAATTTTTTCTACGCGGGCCAGGTGAGTCATTATTTGCGGAAGATTTTCCAATTGTCTCCAGAATTTATAAACTTCTTCCCTGCTCCTTTGAATGGTAACGGATTTTGAAAATTCAAAAGGTTTAGCACCTTCTGTAGTGTCTATGCCTGCAGCATCATACAAGTAGCAATAGCCGCTTACGGCTCGCCATAATAAATATCCGGCTGGTAACATAAGCGTGTATCCTCCTTTCCTGAAATTCTTGACTCCCGCATAAGCCAACAATAAACCAACGGCTGAAGATAAAATGCGGTCTCTTGAACCTACATTCTTTTTTTCGGGGGCTATTACAAACGTTTTTTGTAAATAGGTCAACGTATCCTGTGCTTCCTTATTTTTCCTTTTTAAAGTTTCCAGCGTTTTCATATGCTTATTTTTTAGTGTTTGCAACACTATGGAAAAACTTGTGCCAAGCTTGTTAAAACCAATGAATTCCGCTATCACTGGGACACTGTACTGACTATAAGAACGAAGGGGAAAAAAGCATTTGAGTAATTTTAGCCTCATTTTGAACCTCAGATTCCCCAGCTTTGATCATTCCACATTTCCTTTCTGAACCGTCCTTTTCTGATCGGAACCTCTCTTTTTCACTTCGAAGAGTTCCTGAATTATCTTCAAATCAAGCGTATTGGATGGCTGAAACTGATCCGAATTCATATATTTGTATAGGCTGTAGAGAAGTTGCCTGGCAACGGGACGGTTTTTCATATCGGAGGTTAAATCGGCACTGCAAACCATAAGTTTACCCAATCCTATTTCTGCTTCAAAAAGCATAGCCAGCCTTCGGTTCAAAAACCAGGTATCGATAGGTTCTATAATGGGCCTGAAATCTGCCGGAAAATTTTCGAGGTTCATTACTTGTTGTCTATTAGCTATTTCCCACCATTGGAGATCGCTGTAATAATCGGTAGGAAATTCCGCAAGCGCAGGATGCTCATTTCTGACCAAAATCCCTGTAGTATGAGGAGGGCGCATTCGAAACCACAAGGTATTCCAGAAGACAGGGGTTAGATATTGCTCTACATCTTTACCATTTTCTACCTTGCCGGCAGCCAACAATAATACTTTTCCTCCTTTTTTGAGTACATCCAGTGCAGGATTATCCAACGTATTGCAAATATATACTTCCATTTTTTTAATACCTGGCAATATTTTAGGATAAACCCAAATATTCCATTGGTTTACATATTGATTTACGGATACTTCCAATACCAGCTTTGTTGCGGTTGTGATGTTTATTAACGGAATACTTATACTATCTGCAACCCTGCAATTTTCCAGTTTTATATCGGTTTCAGGGAGATCCTGAGAAACTATAACTTCGCCTGTGGTTCTTTTAAGTTTCCACGAAATGGTGGCATGCGGTAAAACTTTTTCACCAAAATTAGCTACTTCCATCGAAAAATTAAGCGATTCATCATTCGTGAAAGTGAACTTTGGCAAGCGGACCAAAGGAACTACCTTATTGCAAAAACTGTTGAATTCCCTGGCGGTTATATATTCTTTCTCGTCCCAAAATGCATCCAATACTCCAACAAGAGCAGTGCCCTGACCCGGAAAATCATTCAGGCTAAGAAGTTGAATTCCTGCTAGACCGGGTGTGCGAAGTGCGGCTTCAATTTCCTGCTTATAGCACGATGCCTGCAGCTTCCCTGAAGCCATTAAAAAATCATGAGCCAGCTCTGCCATGTGATTTTCGGTTAATTCTTCCTGGAAAAGTTCAAAATTTTTGGCCTTATACGGTCCTGTATATTTCTTTATTTCATCAAAATTTGGAAAAACACACCATTGACCCATTTCATGCGTTACATATGGTCTATGTTGATTTTCAAGTTTGTCGCCATAATCAAAAGTGCTCTCCGGTTGTTTACTCTTCCAGTCCAGACCCCGTGGTGAGGAACGGACAATATAATCGCTGTTTGGAATAATTGTCCAACTGCGACCAATTGAGGCGCCACAAAAAACCTGTTGCGGGTATCTTTTCTTAAACCAGGTAACCCAATTAATCAGATAATCCACGTACTTGCCTGAAGGTTCGTTTCCATAGGCCATCATACAAAACGACGGATGGTTGCCATAAGTATTCAGGATTTTTTCAGTTTCTTCATAAAGATATTTATCAATCGGCTTCCCATTTCCAAGAGATGTTGAATACTTGGCCCAGCTTGGCCCTTCAACCTGTAAATACATTCCGGCTTTATCAGCAGCAGCAAAAGCTGCCTCCGGAGGACAATTCGAATGAAACCGCATGTGATTTAAACCGTGCAACTTACATATTTTAAATATCCGGCTCCAGGCTTCCTCATTGCACGGTGGATAGCCTGTTAATGGAAATACACAATTTTCAACCGTACCCCGCAAAAATACCGGATGATTGTTTATCCGGAAACGGGTACCCGAAATTGTAAATTCGCGCATCCCAAACTGAGTTTGAATTAAATCTACGGGTGTTTCCTTATCGATTAGACAAATTGATATTTCATAAAGATTGGGATTAAATTCGTCCCACGTTTTAAAATTATTGCCCATCGGGTAATTAATGTAAACATACGGTGACCGGCTATCGATATTTGTTGCATAAGGGTCCCTAAAATCCCTTGGATCTTCAAGTGACCGAACATTGATCGCGATCTTCCCTTTTTTAATTTTCTCAAATCCACGAATGAATAATTTTACCCCAAGCTTTTTATCTTTTATGTTTGGAAAAAATTTTACAGAATCCAGATAAATTTTTGAAGAAGCAATTAACGCGATATCTCCAACAATGCCATTCCAATTACCCTGTGTATGATCGGTTATGCTGTGGGAGTTGATACCAGGGTTGATCTCATTTATGCTGTTATCAATTCTGATGGTAATTCGATGTTTACCAGGGCTTCGTAAATTGTCCGGTATTTCAAAAATATGGGGTGTGGAAAGACTATTATTTGATCCAATCTCATTTTCATCAAACCACACCTGTGTTTGCCAATGGGCGCGTTCGAGCAAAAGTGTAATTCGCTTATTTTTCCAGCTTTTTGGAACTGTTATTTCTTTTTTATACCAGGCAGGTCCTGTATAATGTTTTGATGGAGTGAGCCAAAAAGGAATTTTAATATTTCCGGGTTGTCTGTATTTTTCATATTTTGCATCGTTATACCATGAACTATCCACTATTTGTCCGGTCCATAGGGTATGTACAGAAATATCATTCCCTTTCCCATTGGTCAACATTGATCCGGGTAGTTGGATACTGTCCTTGAATGCACTTGCATACCATTTTTCAACAATACCTTTATGATCAGGATCAATTTTAAAGTCCCATTTTCCTGAAAGATTAATGACATCCTTTTGGCCAAATGAATGAACAAACAGCGTAATTGCCAGAAAAAACAACAACGTATATTTCATATTGTGAAAATTAAGTAATGATCACAAAAATAGCGTTTGTTGCATTCAATCTATTCTTAATAGATAAAAACTAAAGGATTCTTTCAATTATTCGCCCCACCTTAGAACAATTCCATATATCGTACTATTCCCTACTGCAAATCCATGGTTGGGATCGGGGAAATAAACTGAGCTTAAGTAACTAACTGCTCCAATGGATACAGGAGCCCAGGAGGAGCCTCCATTGACGGTTTTCATCATATTGCCGCCCTGACTATTTCCGCCGACAGTGTATCCGGTATTAACATCAGTAAAAAAACCTGAGCTAAGATAGTTGTCCTGCCCGGAAAAAACCGGCGACCAGGTATCCCCTTTATTGGTAGTTTTTATGACTGTTCCAGCAGTTCCAAATATGTATCCTGTACCAGTGTTAAGAAAGTAAACAGAATTTAACTGATTAGTTATTCCAATTGACAAGGGAGACCATGTTGTTCCACCATTGGTTGTTTTTAGAGCCGTTCCACCATACCCGACCACATATCCGGTATCAGCTTTTGTAAAGTAAACTGAAGTTAGTCTGTTGGTTGTTCCGGTGGTTAAAGGCGTCCATAAGGTGCCTCCATTGGTGGTTTTTAGGATGGTTCCGGTATCTCCCACAGCGTATCCGGTAAGATCATCGGTAAAGAAAACGGCATTTAACATGCGTTTTGTTCCACTGGATAAGACTGTCCATGCAATTCCTGCTGCATTGGCAGTTTTCAAGATAGTTCCGCTATCTCCTACCGCATACCCCGTATTGACATCCGGAAAGTAAACCGAATTTAACTGAGGAACCGTTCCAATGGATAATGGTGACCATGCAGAACCCCCATTAATGGTTTGAAAGATGATTCCATGTAAGGTTCTGGCGTTTTTCCCCGCTATATACCCGTTACTTACATCCGGAAAATATACAGCGTTCAATTGAAGGTCCGCTCCGATCGACATAGTTGACCAACCTTTTGTAGAGTTACTTTTTTTGCATCCCCAAAGGATAACCAGCAAAATTGAGTAACAAAATATTTTTCTCATATTATGGTACTTTTGAATGATTTATAAGCAATTATACAATAATTCCTGCTAATATAACAATCTAACCTGACCTTGGTTGGTTCTAATTTCTTTTTTTTCATATAAAATGCTGAATGGTAGCCTGATTGAAAAATAAATACCGAAACTTATAAAAATTACAAAATGCTGATTACTTTTGCGAGATCACTTTAGGGGGTGCCTTACTATTCAGGCTGAGATTAAACCCTATGAACCTGATGCGGGTAATGCCGCCGTAGGAAATTGTTCATAGCTATTTCTTCCTTTTTGCATCCCTCATTCATTGGTATGGACTAAAATTGATATAGTTCTAAAATTAAAAAGGAAAATGCAAAATAACATCAAATTCATCTATCCGGCCTCTGAAAAAAAGTATGTTTCTGGGAAAATACATAACATACAGGTGGCTATGCGCGAGGTACAACTTACCGACACTATCGAAATCGTAAACAAACAGCGAAAAGTAACTACCAACGTGCCTGTTACTATTTATGATACCAGTGGTCCTTACTCCGACCCTCAAACAGACATTGATCTGAAAAAAGGACTTTCCAGGCTGCGGGAGTCATGGTTTTTGAAGCGTGGCGATGTAGAGCAACTGTCCGAAATCAGCTCGGAATATGGTCGGCAACGGGCCACTGATCCCTCCCTTGCGACCCTTAGATTCCAGCATATCTGTTTGCCTTACAAAGCAAAGCATGGGAAAGAGATAACGCAAATGTACTATGCAAAACAAGGCATTATCACGCCTGAAATGGAATATGTTTCTATCCGTGAAAATCAGATGAATGAAGAATTGGGTATTGACAGCTTTATAACGCCTGAATTTGTGAGACAGGAAGTAGCCTCCGGACGAGCCATTATTCCTGCCAACATCAATCACCCGGAAGCCGAACCGATGATCATCGGAACTAATTTTCTGGTAAAGCTGAATACCAATATTGGTAACTCCGCCATGTCGTCGGGCATAGAAGAAGAAGTTGAAAAAGCCGTATGGAGCTGTAAATGGGGCGGCGATACGCTGATGGATCTTTCAACAGGATCCAACATTCACGAAACACGCGAATGGATAATCCGAAATTGCCCTGTACCGGTGGGGACAGTTCCTATTTATCAGGCTCTGGAAAAAGTAAATGGAAAGGTCGAAGATTTAAATTGGGAGGTTTATAAAGATACACTAATTGAGCAATGTGAACAGGGTGTTGATTATTTTACCATCCATGCGGGGGTATTGCACGTGCACGAACCCTTATTGAAAAACAGACTCACCGGTATTGTATCCAGGGGAGGTTCCATTCTTACCAAATGGTGTAAAATCCATAAACAGGAAAACTTTCTTTATACCCATTTCGATGAAATCTGTGGGATTTTAAAAGCTTATGATGTTGCTGTTTCATTGGGCGACGGAATGCGTCCCGGTTCTATACACGATGCTAACGATGCGCTTCAGTTTGCCGAACTCGATGTGTTGGGTGAATTAACCCTGAAAGCATGGAAACACAATGTACAGGTTATTATTGAAGGACCTGGCCATGTGCCAATGCATAAGATCAAGGAAAATATGGAC
>CAYZNC010000329.1:0-7562 GCA_964478555.1 uncultured Bacteroidales bacterium
CATCCGCAGCAGGTACTATTATTAGCAATGAAACTGAGGAGTCAGGGCAAAAGTTAATTAAAGGAGTTTCCTCCATCGATGATATATCGCTGATTACAATTCAGGGTGCTGGAATGGTCGGAGTTACAGGTATATCGATGCGTATTTTCCGGTCGTTAGCCAAAAGTAAGATCAATGTTGCTCTTATCTCTCAGGCATCCAGCGAATTTTCAATCTGCATTGCTGTAGTTCCTGCAGATGCTCAAAAAGCGAAGGAGTCAATTGAAGAAGAATTTCAAACCGAAGTATATCTGCGAAATGAAATTAAAGTTAGTATCGAGAATGATCTTTCCGTAGTTGCCATTGTTGGCGAACGGATGAAAAATACGCCTGGTATTTCGGCAACTTTATTTAATTCATTGTATCATAATGGAATAAGTGTAGTTGCCACCGCTCAGGGGTCGTCCGAGTTGAATATTTCAATTGTCATTAAAAAGGAAAGTTTAAAGAAAGCTCTGAATGCTATTCATGAAGGGTTTTTTCTTTCAGGTTACAAGGAGCTCAATGTATTTCTGGTTGGAACCGGCGTGGTTGGAGGTGCATTGTTGAAACAGATTAAGCAGCAACAACCCATACTTTTTGAAAACAGAAAGTTAAAAGTGAATGTGGTTGGAATCGCCAATATTGATAAGATGTTATTTGATACAGACGGGATAAAACTTGAAACCTGGCAAAAACTTATTGAAAGTAAAGGTGATCCAATTGATTTAAGAGATTTTGTCGATAAAATAAAATCGTTAAATCTTCGTAACAGCGTGTTTATCGACTGTACAGCCCATCCTGATCCCGCCTCGCATTATCTCGATCTGCTGAATTCCTTTGTTTCCGTGGTTACACCCAACAAAATTGCGGCTTCATCAGAATATTTGAATTACAGGCAGCTGAAAGATACCGCTAACCTTCGTGGTGTAAAGTATCTTTTTGAAACAAATGTAGGTGCCGGATTACCTGTTATTAATACGATTAACGACTTGGTAATGAGTGGCGACAAGATTCTAAAGATAGAAGCAGTGCTTTCCGGTACACTCAATTTTATTTTTAACATTATCAGCGAGGAGATACCTTTGAGTAAAACCATTCGTCTCGCTAAGGAAAAAGGATACAGCGAACCAGACCCCAGGATAGATTTGAGCGGCACGGATGTGGTGCGGAAAATTCTTATACTGGCACGCGAATCGGGTTATCCGCTCGAAAAGGAACAGGTAAAAGTGAATACTTTCTTACCCAAGGAATGTTTTGAAGGTTCGTTGGATAATTTTTGGACATTGGTTGAAAAGTCAGACAAGGATTTTGAAAACCGTCGTAAGGAGCTTGCTGCACAAGGTAAACGTTGGCGTTTTGTTGCCAGGCTCGAAAATGGCATAACTTCTGTTCAGCTGATCGAAGTCGATTCCACGCATCCGGCATACGTTCTGGAAGGAAGTAACAACATTATTATTCTAACTACCGAAAGGTATAAAGAACTTCCGATGGTGATTAAAGGCTATGGAGCTGGTGCTGAAGTGACAGCTGCTGGCATTTTTGCCGATGTTATCAGGGTTGCCAATCTGTAAATAAAGTACTGAGTACTGAGTAAGAAGTAATAAGAACGAGCCGCATAGCGGCGACCTATTAAAGTAAATAGAAACAAGATAATATTTTGAACAATGTCACAACCAATACGATATTATTCAACCAACCATCAATCGGAAAAGATCAGTTTTCGAGAGGCTTTATTGCAAGGGCAAGCGCCAGACAAAGGGCTGTACTTGCCCGACCGAATGCCTCAGTTGACAAACGACGAACTCTGGCAATTTGGTAAGAAGTCCTATTTTGAAATCGCTTACGAGGTTGTTAGCCGGTTTTTACAGGACGAAGTGCCCTCCAACGATTTGATGGCCATTGTAAAAGATGCGTATAATTTCGAGGTGCCGCTTGAGCTCGTATATAATCGTAACTATATCATGCGGCTCGACCAGGGACCCACAGCTTCCTTTAAAGATTTTGCTGCACGCATGATGGGTCGTTTGATGCAATATTTTTTACGCCAGGAAAACCGCAAATTATTAATTCTTACAGCTACCTCCGGCGATACTGGAAGTGCCATAGCCAACGCCTTTTACGGTCTCGATAATATAGAGGTGGTTATTCTGTTTCCTCAGACAGAGGTTACCGATCGTCAGCGCAAGCAAATGACCACCCTGCATAAAAATATTTCAGTAATTGCCCTTGATGGTAAGTTCGACGATTGCCAGGCACTGGTAAAAAAGGCCTTCTGCGACCCTGAGCTTGATTATTTGGAATTATCCTCGGCTAATTCAATTAACATAGGGCGTTTGTTGCCACAGTCCGTATATTATTTTTATGCTTTTTCGAAATTAGCTAAAAGCATCGATGATTCTATCATCTTTTCGGTTCCATCGGGTAATTTCGGAGATCTGATGGGAGGCATTATCGCCAAACAAATGGGGTTACCTGTGAAACGTTTTGTTATATCCACCAATTCCAACGATGAGGTACCGGTTTATTTTGAAAAGGGTGTCTATAAAACCATTGTTCCGTCTCGTAACTCCATATCGAGTGCGATGAATGTTGGACATCCAAGTAATATGGCCCGCATTATCGATCTTTACGGTGGTGTTATGGACGAAAAGGGCAATATTCATAAATCGCCCGACGTACAAAGACTGAAAACCGACATGTATGCCATAAGCATCAGCGATGAGCAAACCAAGGCCACCATTAAAGAAGTTTACGAACGTCATAAAATATTGATTGAACCGCATGGAGCAGTGGGTTGGGCAGGGTTACATGAGTTCTTTAAAGAACAACCTACAAACAATAATTCCGAACAACTTACCGTTACATTGGAAACAGCTCATCCAGCTAAGTTTCCCGGGGAGATTAACCAAATTCTAAATGTCGACCCTGTTTTGCCACCCAGTCTTCACAATCTGGATCAAAAAGACGAGATTATGTTGGGCATGGAACATAACTATGAGCTGTTTAAAGCCTATTTGATAAAAAACTATAAATAATTGCTAACGCCAATCTGCTAAGTACATGAATATTTTTTGTTCTGATCTCGAAGGAGTGTGGGTTCCTGAAGTGTGGGTAAATGTTGCCAAAAAAACTGGTATCGACGAACTCAAGCTTACCACCCGTGATATTAACGATTATGATGTGCTGATGAAGCGTCGCATTGCTATATTGAAAGAGCACCATTTGACGCTTAAGGATATTCAACAGGTGATATCAACCATCGAACCTTTGGAGGGAGCACTTGAGATGTTAAACTGGATACGTTCGGTGGCTCAGATTGTAATCGTATCTGATACTTTCGTTGAATTTGCAAGCCCGCTGATGGCCCAGTTGGGTTGGCCCACTTTATTATGTAATTATCTTACGGTATCGCCGGATGGCATGGTAACAGGGTATAACCTTCGCCAGAAGGACCAGAAACGCGAAGTTGCCAAGGCATTAAAAACACTGCAATACCAGGTAATCTCTTTTGGTGATTCATACAACGACATCAGTATGTTGAAAGAATCTGATGCCGGTATTTTATTTCGTCCCCCACAGAATGTTATGGACGACTATCCGCAGTTCCCGGTGGTGCAGAATTATAAGGAGTTAAAGGAGAAGTTGCTGCCTTATATTTAGGATTTTCCAAGTTTAACCGCTGACCTGGTCCGATCCCCTGTCAGTGGTTTTATTCTTCAAACTTCCACCTTCACAATTCACCCCTTTCACCAGTTACATATACTTTAAGTGTACTTCTTTCAGAAATTTATCTTCCAGGGTTTTGGAGATACGGCGGGCTACGGTTGGTCTCACTTCGAGTTCCAGTGGAAGTCCCGGAACGTGATGGGCCTGGTTGATTCGCATGCCAATAAGCAAATGTATTTCGTCACTTTCCAGTATTAGTTTGATGATTTGATCAGCGGGGCCTTTGCTGTGTTGTGTTTTATTATAGTTCTTCAGTATTGCGTCTACCTTGCTGAGCGTCAGGATTCCTTCTGTTACCAGGTCTATTCCTTCCATATACGATATAGGCGGCAGTCCCGATTCTTCGAACTGTGGACCTTCTTTAATTTCTAATCCTAGCTGACAGCCAATAATACTACTGGTAGTTGCACCACAGATTATTTTTTTCCCCTCAAAATCATTGACCACTTTTGCCATTTCCGAATCGTGAACCGGTTCAACGGGAGGGCCGCTGCAGATCAACAAGCGCCTTGGATTACGCATGTATACAGTGGAACAGGATGTATCGTCTTTGGAGGCAAAGTTATCGTTTTGAAAGGCCATATTGACCATCTTTGCCGACAAATTCCGGGCGGAGATAGAAGGATTCGTAGACAAGAGTTTCTGAATATACAAGTTTGCATTTTCATTGCCCCATCCGGTTGGGTATCTATTTGAACCAGTGCCGGATTGTGAGATTCCGTCGGAGAAAAAAACGATACGGTCCTCTTTTTGAGAATTAAAAGTACAGGTAAGAATTTCCTTTCCGGCATTAGGTCCCTTAATTAAAATGCATTGCCATTCCGGTTGAAAGGGACGTAATCCTCTATATATTAGACAATTTGGATTGCCGTATTCGATAATCAAGGTTCTTCCGTCAAATTCAATATCGATAATGGTAAATGTGGCGTAGCTTATTTTCCGTTCACTACATTCCGGCAAAGCTTTCATTACCGTTTGGGCAATGGTATTGGCGTCTTTGTGTTCTTTAGTAAAATTAAGTGCAAGTGTAGCTGTAAGTGTAGCAAGAATATTGGCTTTTACGCCATGTCCCATGCCGTCGGAAAGGATAGCAATGATGCGGTTTTCTTCCGGAATACGTTTCGATAAAAACACGTCGCCCGAAATATGTTCCCCATCGTATGATTTCTGATGGCAATAGACTTCTATGTAAAAATTGTTATCCATGTTGGCTGTAACTTTTGCTTCAAACATTTTACTGTCGCACCTATGGCGCTTTAAAAAATCATTGATAATTTCATTTCCACCATACTGTCGCCGCTCTGCGGCTTAATCCTGACTTCCAGTGTGAATTTTGTTAGCAAGAGGTCTCTGCTGACCGAACCCACAGCCTACAGTCTTCTATCTTCACTACCTATTTTTTTTCTCCCTTATACAATTCAATAATACTATTAAGCATTTGTTCTGTTTCGGCAGCACCTTCGCCGAGCAGGAAGCCGATTTTCTGAACCATATCGAGGTTTTTATCAATCACATCTGTAACGCGTTTAATTACCTCTTCCTTTCTGATTTCCGGCAACTGCATATCGCGAATGACGGCACCGGCTATTTTGTTTTTCCGGATACTGAAAATCGAAAGATTATATAATTGTTCATTGAGATGGATATCGCGGTTCTGAATGTCTTCTCCGTTGAGGATTACATAGGAAAACAAGTTATGAATCTGATAGGGCAGGAGGGTTTTGATATCTGCGCCCACCAAACCCGGGATTACTTCGTTAATTTCTTCAGCTTCTGAACCTAATCTTTTAATAAAGCTTTCGTTGGCCTGGATCACTTTTAGGTTTTCGTCAATGATAACAACGCTTGTAGGGAGCTTATGCAACATGGTTTCCATCAGCTCCATTGCTTCCTGGGCGTGAACCTGCTCAAGACGGGCTGTTTTTTCCGAAGTTTTAAGGGCTTGTTGCGTTTTAGCAAGTTTTTCGTTGGTCTGTTTAAGTGTCTGAATGTATTCCAGACGGTTCCGCATAGAGTAAGTGACACACATATCCATGTTTATAAGCCCCTTGGCAACGGCAGTGGCAAATTCGCGGCAAGTGTCGTATCCACAGGATCCGCAACCCAGATGTTCTGCATTACGGTCGTCCTTGCCAAGCAAATTCATTATTTCATTAATTTTTTCTTCCGATGGCATCACCTTTCGCTGATCATTAGCATGGAATGATGTACTCAGGTCCAGCGATTGATAATATTTTAAATTTTTTGCCCATTCTGTTTTATCAAAATCGTGCAGGCGTTTATTGGAGTATTTGACCACCAGTGTGCGGCGTAAAAACCGCATTCCATTTTTACTCGTTCCCGGCCCCATAAGGCAACCCTCGTCATAAAACAGGTTAAAATGCCGGCTAATAATTTCGGGATGAAGTTCAAATTCACGGATAGCTTCCAGCATATTTTCGGGTCCTTCAGTGGTAATAACCGTTCCCTGCAACAGATCTTCGCTAATGTCTGCTGCCTGTATTAATCCATTGCTAATTGGATATAACGATCCCTTGTAGCCTAATGGTGTGTCAAAATCAGAAAATTCAAGGGTACTTTCTTTAATGTTAAATTCAGTAAATAACTGGCGTAGTTCCTTGAATGTCAGTACTGAGTCGACCTGTCCATCGGTTCCATTGTAACGTGCCGCTTCTTTCTTGGTGGCAATGCATGGACCAATGTAAACTACTTTCGTTTCCATCCCGTATTTTTTATGCACCACTTTTGTGGTTGCCACCATAGGAGATACAATGGGGGCGAGATTATCCAAAAGTTCGGGGTGGAATTTTTCGATATAAAGAAAAACAGCCGGACAATTAGCGGTAATATAATATTTTCCTTTGTTATGCCTGAACAAATCTGCATATTCATGAGCTACAAGGTCTACTCCAAAGGACACTTCATTGACGTAAGCAAATCCAAGCCGTTGTATCATTCCAACAAACTTCCTGTAATCAGTAACATCATTAAATTCGCCTGATAAACTGGGTGCAATAATGGCAGCAACTTTCTGACCTGATTTGAGCAATGCCTTTGTTTCTTCTCTCGAATCGTGATAAAAAATGGCTTCGGCCGCACAGATAGTGACGCAATGACCGCAACCTATGCAACGTTCTTCTATAATGGTAGGTACTTCTCCATTTGCCCTTACATTAATAGCCCTAACGGGACAAATTCGAATGCAGGAATAGCATTTTGTACAATTACTTTCTTGGATATCAATTAATTTCATATCCTTATATGTTTGTTTGGAGGATTATTTTTTTGTGCAATATATATCAAACTTATGGGATTTTTACCAGATTTACAAGGACTCTGCTTAAAAGCATTTTGGAAGTAAAAGAAGTACAAAGTAGAAGAAGTACAAAGTAAGAAGTACAAAGTAAAACTAATGATTTATTTTTTAACCTTATTTTCTTTTTCAAACCTTAGTAGAAAACCTTAATACTCATTAAACTACCTTATTATTATAGAGGATATGACACCTAAAATAAGCTAATAAGGTTTGTCAATATTATCAACGTATTCTACTAAGGTGAAAAAAACAAATAAGGTTTTTGCCTAATAATCAAATAGTAGCATTGCATCTCAAAACATACCTTTATCTAGGAATTTACTCTTGACAAGGGGTTGGGGTTGAAACTAAGAGTTGTTATGGCCAGATTTTTACCTGATAATGGTTACCGTGCCTCTCAAAATGTCAGAGCCATCGTTCAGGTTAATGATATAGAAGTAAGAGTCCATAGGAAGGTTTCTTCCGTTGAAAGAACCGTCCCATCCGCCGGCAGGTAATC
>CAYZNC010000330.1:0-7552 GCA_964478555.1 uncultured Bacteroidales bacterium
TTACGCGCAATGAATAAGTTAAAAAAACAATTCTTTTTATTACTGATTTTAAATGTAGTTGCACTGTTTCCTGTTAGTTCACAGATAAACTGTATAACGGAAAAAACATTCATTGGCGTTAACCTTGGTCATGCGTTGGTTGTAGGCGCTTCTTCAACCATCATGAACCCTAATGTCACTTATCTACCTTTGCATGTACACGTTATTCATGCAGTAAAGAGGCACTTTGGCTTATCAGGTATGGCTTTATACCGTTTGGAAAGAGACTACAACCTTTTTACTCATGAGGTTGGCGTTGCTTTTGGTCCCTCTTATCTGGCTAATACGTTGAGAGGTTTTTATTTTGATTTTAAACTTGGTGTTGCCTACGCTTTTGGGCGCGATTTTGCCAAGAACAATTACCGCCGGACAGACATCATTGTGCAACCCGATGCCGGATATTTTATTAACTCTAAAAATAATGATTTTACCTTGGCCATAGGACTGGGCTTTCAGTCCCTGCTTCTCTATCATGAACGTCCAACCCGGCAGAGCATGTCTGATAGCTGGCGATGGAATCCAATGGCTCAGCTTGCTCATTATTATTTGCCTGTTATAAATGTATCTATAGGAATAACACGTTAGTTACTAGTCTCCCAGGCAGGTTCCTACCCTTCGGGCACTTGTAAGCCAAGCATGATCAAAAGGTACTGCTTTTAGCTTGCCGGCTACTTCTTCCAGAGGAATAGCTGCTACACCATCTCCTTTTGAAGCTAACATTACTCCATATTCTTCACGATTTATGTAATCAGCGCAAGCAGTTCCTAATTTGGTGGCTAGTATCCGGTCGAAGGATGAAGGAGTACCGCCACGTTGTAAATGTCCGAGTATTGTTATCCGTGATTCGATACTTGTGAGATCCTCAAGTTTGTTGGCAAGTTTAAGGGTGTGGCTCGATCTTAAACCCACAATCTCTTCTATTAGTTTTTTTACCTGCTTCTTTTCATCTTTATCCTTAGCCGTTTTAAGTTTTTCTTCAAGCTCTTTCATCTGTAAATGTTGGTTTTTTGAGAGAGCTCCTTCTGCTACGGCCACTATACTGAATGATTTTCCGCTGCGACTTCTGTTTTTGATAGATTCGGCAACTACCTTGATATCATAGGGAATTTCAGGTATCAGAATTACATCTGCTCCCCCGGCTAACCCAGCGCCCAGTGCCAGCCAACCCGTTCTGTGGCCCATAATTTCAACCACAATAACCCGGTGATGACTTTGGGCTGTTGAATGTAACCGGTCTATGGCTTCTGTTGCTATATCCAGTGCTGTATCAAAACCAAAAGTTACATCGGTATAAGCAACATCATTATCAATGGTCTTTGGCAAGGTGATAACATTCAATCCCTGTTGCATCAAGCGATATGCATTCTTTTGGGTTCCACCACCTCCTATACAAACCAAAACATCGAGATTATTCCGTTGATAATTTTCCACAATAGCTTGGGTCATGTCCATTTCTTTGCCTCCAACTATCATCTTATGGGGCTTATCGCGACTTGTGCCCAGGATCGTACCACCCTGGGTGAGAATTCCGGAAAGCATTTTACTATCGAGCGTTACAGACCGGTTTTCCATAAGTCCGCGAAAACCATCGCGAAAACCAATAACCTGCATACCGTAACATCCTAGCGCAGCTTTTCCCAAGCCACGAATAGCTGCATTTAAACCGGGGTTATCTCCTCCGGAAGTCAAAATGCCCACAAATTTTGTCATGTTGTTAAATCTTTTTATAAAGGTATAAAAATATGTCGTCCGTCAGATGATGTTTACTTCAAAATCGAGTTCAATGTCAAACCTCTTCACTACGGAATTCCTGATCTTTGTGGCAAAATCAAGTATTTCGTTACCTGTAGCACCACCGTAATTCACAATTACCAAAGGCTGCGTTTCATAAGTCCCCACGTTACCTTCACGCTTACCTTTCCATCCACATTCCTGAATAAGCCATGCAGCCGAAACTTTAACATCACTATTGTCAGCCGGATAGGATGATATACGGGGGTACTCCTCCTGAAGTTTTTTGAATAAATCTAATGAAATCAAAGGATTTTTAAAAAAGCTTCCGGCATTGCCTAATTGTTCGGGATCAGGAAGTTTTTTTTGTCTGATTTGAATGATAGCCTCTCTCAGAGAAATTAAATTCAATTCTTTGCAGTCTTTTAAAGCTTCGGAAACGTCCGCATAATTCGTTTTAAAAAAAGGCTTTTTGGAAAGTTTAAAGGTAACTGACATGATGATGTATTGGGACTTTGCTTCGTGCTTGAAGATGCTGTCGCGATACCCAAAGCAACAATCGGCATTTGAAAATATGCGAACCGTACCATCTTTTATGTCCAATGCTTCAACCGATTCTATTACATCTTTTACTTCCACACCATAAGCACCAATGTTTTGGATAGGACATGAGCCTACATTCCCTGGTATAAGTGAAAGATTTTCAATGCCGTACCAGTTTTTCGATACGCAAAGGCCCACAAACTGATCCCATTTTTCGCCGGCATAGGTTTTAACCCAAACGTGTTCGTCATTTTCTTTTAACAAATCACAACCTCTCAAATCGGGAAATAAAACAATTCCATCGAAATCGCTGGTAAACAGTAAATTACTACCACCACCAAGGATCATTTTAGGACGGGAGTCTTCCCTGAAAATATTAACCACGCTTTGCAGTTCCCCAGGCTGATTCACCTCGGCAAATACTCTGGCAGTCGCTGAAAGACCGAAAGTGTTGTAAAGTTTCAGGGAGTAACATTCTTCAATAATAATCATAGCTAAAAATGAAAGAACAAAAGTAATGATTTGAACTATTTGTAAGAACTAACAACCGAAAATGTTATTTTTGAACTTATGAAGCGCATTATTCTTTCGGTTACAAACGACCTGGTTACTGACCAACGGGTGCATCGTATAGCAACTACGCTAATGAATAATGGTGCTCAAGTGACGTTGGTAGGAAGGTTGCTACCCCAAAGCCATCCCGTTCAACGAGATTACGGCACCCACCGAATGAGGTTATTATTCAAAAAAGGACCACTTTTCTATGCCGAATATAATATCCGGTTGTTTTTCTATTTGTTACTAATAAAATCTGATATTCTGGTTTCCAATGATTTGGATACCTTGCCCGCAAATTATTTGGTTTCAATTATGCGAAAGAAAGTGTTGGTATATGATTCCCACGAGTATTTTACAGAAGTGCCGGAATTAACAAATAGGCGTGTTACAAGGAATATCTGGAAGAAATTAGAGCAATGGATACTTCCTGAAATTAAATATTCTTATACAGTAAATAATTCAATTGCAGATATTTACAATAAAATGTATGGCATCCAAATGAAAGTAGTACGGAATATGCCCGTAAGATCAGCAAAAATAGATACAAGCTTTATTGCGAGTAATTTACCGGCAGACTTTGTAATTTACCAGGGAGCGATCAACTTAGGAAGAGGGTTGGAATTGCTTATCGATGCATTTCATTTTATCCACAATTTGAAATGTATTATAGTTGGTGATGGCGATATCCGGGATATGATTCAAAAGCTGGTGGTTGCAAAAAATTTAGAAGACAAAATTCTTTTTATGCCCAGGATACCTTTTGAAAAGTTAAAAGCGATTACACGGAAGGCTGTATTAGGCGTTTCTATGGAGGAAAACCTTGGTCTTAATTATTATTATTCTCTGCCGAATAAATTATTTGATTACATACAAGCGGAAATCCCTGTTTTGGTTTCAGATTTTCCGGAAATGAAAAAGATTATTGATGAGTATGGTGTTGGCGAAGTGATTAAATCTCGTCAGCCTAAGGATTTAGCTTTACAGATTGAGTCGATGATTCAAAATGAAAAATACCTCTTATGGAAACAAAATCTTATCAAAGCGGCAGAAGAACTTTGTTGGGAAAACGAAGAAAAGGAACTGTTAAAAGTATATGAAAAGATTATGTAAATTGAATATACGTAACTTATTTTAGGCCGAGAAGGGTAGGGGGAAGCCAAACCTTGGAATATTTTAATTATATCCTATGATACTTATTTACACCACAACAATGACGCCCAGAATTGCTTATATCATCAAGCATCTGTTTACCTCCGTGCTGGATGTTCCTGTTAAACTTACCATAAATCGCGCTGAATTCGCACAATATGAAGGCCCTAAAATAAATTATTCCAACGAGGCGTCAGTTGGAATTCATATTCATCCGCATTCCTTGCTGTTTGAACAGGAGGTAAAGATTGTGAATCCTGGGGTAAGCGAATATCAGAATATACCCATTCTTTTTCCGGTATCCGAAACTTCTTCCATCCCTTTCGATCCTTTTGCTGCAGCATTTTTCATGATAACCCGTTATGAAGAATACTGGCTGCAGCCATTGGACAAATTTGGAAGAGTTTTAGCCAGGAGTTCCATGGCTTATCAGCATGGATTTCTCGAAATACCTGTGGTTGATCATTGGACATTGATGTTGCAGCATTTGGTCGAATCTCACTATCCGTCTTTTCATTTTCCCAAGCGAAACTACCAATATGCACCCACATTTGATGTTGATATCGCTTTTGCCTATTGTCACCGTAGCTTATGGAGAACAGCGGCGGCTACCATAAAATCAATCCTGTATCAGCGTTTTGATGATGTTCATGAGCGTTTCCAGGTAATATTGAATAATCACCCCGATCCCTACGATATCTTTTCGTGGTTGTACGATTTTAGTGTTCAGCATAAAATCAGCCCTTTGTATTTCTTTCAGGTTGGCCGGTATGGCAGATATGACAAGAACATATCCCCAACCTTTCCGGCAATGAAAAAGCTTATCAGACAAACAGCATCGCATTATCAAATAGGTATTCATCCTTCTTTTCAATCGAATGCAAATAAGAAACTGATAAATGAAGAAATCACCACACTTGAAAATATTATTGGAAAGCAGATTACCAGAAGCCGGCAGCATTTTTTAAAAATTCGTTTTCCGGAAACCTATCAGCACCTGATTTCCTGTGGAATTACCGACGATTATACGATGGGTTATGCATCACGACCCGGATTTAGAGCAGGTACCTGTACGCCTTTTCGCTTCTACGATCTCTCTACGGAAACCGAAACCGGGCTTAACATTCATCCTTTTCAAATTATGGATGGTACGCTAAACCAGTATATGCATCTTTCTCCTTTGGAGGCCATAGATTGTATATCCCGCATCAACAATGAAGTAAGAAAAGTGAATGGGACATTCATAAGTCTCTGGCACAACGAATCACTCAGTGAAATGCACGAATGGTGTGGGTGGCAGGATGTTTTTTTAGGTCTTATCAAGATTGCTGCGGTAAAAAACTAAATATAGATTCTAGACACAAGAAGTGAGACACAAACTAAATACTAAATAATGTGAATTAAGGGTTGAATTCATTGTCAAATAGCCAATTAAGGAAAATATTTGACTCCGGAGGAGTCATAGGTTTATAGAAATATCCTTATTTCTATAAACATCCGACCCCGGCTGGGGTCGAAAAAGCCTTAACTTATTGAGTTTGATTTAATGTTAATTGTTCTTCAACGCTTGTCACAGCTAGCGCGCGTTTCAAACGCGTGCAGTTCAAGATTGCTACTGCAAAAGACTAAACATAGATATGAGACAACGACTAACGACTGAATACTAACTACTATTACACATTATTCTTTGTCAACTTTAAAAAAAGCCACCATTTCCATTAACATCTCTGCCTGCGCTGCCAGCTCTTCGGAACTTGTGGCTAATTCTTCCGCAATGGCAGCATTTTGCTGTGTAGTCGAGTTTATTTGGCTTATTGCAGTTGTTACTTGTCCGGTGCCAATATTTTGTTCCTGGCTGGCCTGAGATATCTCCTGAAGAAGTTTACTGGTTTTTTCTATATCGGGAATAATCGAGTCAAGCAGCCTTTCCGCTTCTTCACTCACTTTGACGCTGTTGGACGAGATTTTATTAATTTCTTCGGCAGCTACACGGCTTCTTTCCGAAAGTCGTCGCACCTCCAAAGCCACTACGGCAAATCCTTTTCCGTCTTCGCCTGATCGTGCTGCTTCCACGGCAGCATTTAGTGCCAATAAATTCGACCGAAATGCGATCTCTTCTATGATTGAAATTTTCTGATTAATCTCCTTAACTGAATTTAAGCTTTTTATGGATGAATTTTTTACATTAATAATGCCGTTAGCTGCTTTTAAAGATATTTTTTCTGTTTCCGTGGCATTATCGCTGTTATGGATTATATTCGAAACCATTTCTTCGATAGTGGAAGATATTTCTTCAGTTTCCGAAGCTTGTTCAGCAGTGGTTTGGGACATCATTTGCGAAGTTGAATTTATCTCCCTGCTCACTGCGGCAAGTTGTTCTGCACTGAGTTTAATGGCCGATACCACTTTATTTAATCGTTCCGCAGTAATATTAAGGGCATTCTTAAGCTCCCCGATTTCATCATTTCTTGTAAGGTTAATGGTGACTGTTAAGTCGCCATCGGCAATTCTTCCTGCAAATTCAACGCTTTCCTGTATGGGTTTGGTGATGCTTCGTGTAATTATGGCACCAAGCATAACAGCAGCTAACATTCCTGCGATCACAACCAATATTAACAGGATGGTATAATTTCTGGCCATCTCTTCAGATCTTTCAGCAGATTCTTTTACCATGGTTTTATTGAGTTCGGCCAAACTTATAATACTGTCTCTCGATGTAATGTAAGGCTTTCGGCTTTTCATCATTAGGGTAAACAGTTGATCATCAACAGCTATAATGGAGGGATCATATATTCCGGCACCGGCATCCAGCATTTCCCCTTTCTTTTTGCTAATGCTAACCATTTCATCATGGGCTTTCATCCAATTGTCCCATAATTGAAGGAAATTATTCCATTTGGCTTTCTCGAACTCATTATGAGGCAGTGAATCAAAAATTTTTTTTGCATCGGCATACCTTACAAAAGCTCCTGATGAATATTGCTTTTTCCTGACTTCAGGATCAATAAACATTTGGTTGATTAACATTCCTCTTTCCCCAACGGCAATAGACGCTTGAGCCTCATTTATAGTCTGAATACTCTCTATACTCGGTAACCTTACGGTAGCAAATTCTTTTTGTCCCGCCTCTAATTTATGCATACCCATATAACCTATAATTCCAACTATACCGGCTATTAAGGCAATCAAAATAAACCCCAGCATTAACTGTTTTCCAATTCCTTTTCTCATCTCAACCTCTTGAGGGTGATCATTCTTATTAAAGTTATTAAAAATTATGGTAAAATGTGAATAATGAGGGATGTTTTTATTCAAAGCATGCGTTAAAAAGAAAGCGCGCACCAGTGGCACTGCACTATCTTTTCTATGTGCCGGTCGATTTATCGTTATGGAACGATAAATCGACAAATAATACCTGTAAACTCTATTCCACAATTATTACCATATTCAATCGACTTAAAGTTTTTTATCATAAACATTTAAGAAATATTTAAAATAACTATACATACAATAATCAGTATTATATAGCCAT
>CAYZNC010000331.1:0-7528 GCA_964478555.1 uncultured Bacteroidales bacterium
AGATCAATGATTGCTGTGATAGGTCTGTGAGGGCCTGGCTTTAAACCCTCAGGGTTTTGAAAACTCTGAGGGTTAGGTCCAACACAAGGGTAAAGGTCAGTTTAAAGCACAAAAAGGGTTGAATTTTTTCAAATTCAACCCTTTTTTGTGCTGTTCAGATAAAATTGAACCTATTTCTTGTCTTCATTCAGTTTCATGGTACCCATCATTTGTTGCATGGTCTTTTGCATACCTTCTACGGAGCCGTCGAGGAAAATAACATTACCCTTACCGGTTTCAGCAAAGTGCTTGATCGATTCAGTCCACATTGAGAATAAAAGGAACGAAGCATCCATGTGAGCATCAGTAATTTCTTTAGCAGCAAGAGCCAAACCTTTGGATACTTCCTGGCGGAATAGAGCAACACCCTGTCCACGAAGCATTGCGGCTTCTTTTTCAGCGCCAGCAGAAATTTTGATAGCATTACCTTCTGCTTCAGCAGATTTGGTTTTTGTTATCAATAGAGCCTGACCTTCATTTTCAGCAGCAGCTTTAAGATTGCTTGAGGCAACAACTTTTGCCATCGATTTGATAATTTCTTCGTCAAAAGTAATGTCATTCAGCTGAATGTCAATCATATGGTAACCCCATCCTTCCAGGGTAGTGTCCAAATGCATTTTTACTTCCAGCACAATTTCAGTTCTCAGGCCAAGAATTTCTGCCTGTTTTTTCGTAGCGACAAAACTTCTGATAGTACCTTCGATAGTACGGATCAAAGCTTGCATAAAATTCCTGTCATCCACAAATTTGAAAGCAACATTTTTAATAATTTCTTCCGATTGATTCATAACTGCATACAGGAGCATGGCTTTGAAATATACATTTGCCTGATCTTGGGTAACAGCCTGAAACTCCAATTCTACAGAGCGATTTTGGATTGAAATTCTCTTGTAAATGACCTCAAATAAAGGAATCTTAAAGTTAAGCCCTGGGCCCAGGATTCGACGATATTTTCCAAAAACAGTTACTACGGCAGCATAGCCTTGTCTTACTGTTACAAATCCTGAAAAAAAGATGATAACAGCGACACCGATAAGAACGTAAGAATAAACTTGCATGATGATTTATATTTTAATTGGTTAAAATTAGTGAAATATACTAAAAAATTAGTCTCTGTTGTATTGATGCAGATAAGTTTTTTATAAAATCCTTAAAGTTTAAAAAAAATGTGACTTGCCGGTTTATCAATGCATTATGTCTGTAGTTTATTCATTCGAAATTCCACGGTCTTCATTGCATATCCGCAGAATAATTCTACTTTTGACAATATAAAAACTGATCAACTGCTTAATGCCTTTAAACCAACTAACAGACTTAAATTCTATGGATACGATGTTGGGAAAGTTAGGTGGTAATATGATACAACTATGAAGACAACAATAGGTACTTTTAAGCCCACCGGTTCCCTACCACAACAAGGTATTGTACTCTTATTTGATCTGGAAGGATTTTCCAAATTTTTCAGTCAGCCTGATGTTCAGGATTACGTCCCCAAATACTTGAATATAATTCTGGAGGCATTCGATATTTGTATTTATGGAGGAGAAGCATACTGGGCAATGGATGCCGGTAACAGAGCCATCATTTACGAACCAACGAAAGAACCTATCCATTCCAAATTTTTGGGAGATGGAGCGCTATATATATGGAACTTTAACGACTTTGACGAGCCCAGAAGAATATTGCTGATTAACAGACTTTGGACCTTAAAAAACCATTTCGATAAAATTTTACTGAGAGCTTCCGATGAAATTCCAATTTTGGACATTCCCAAGAGGATTCGTATTGGATTAGCCGCAGGTACCGTGTATAAACTGACCTTTTCAAATTCAAATAAGGAAGAATTCGTGGGTTATAGCATTAACCTGGCGAGCAGACTCCAAAGTTATTGCAGAAGCATTGGCTTTATTGTTTCTGGCCGTTTAAATATCCCGATCCAAAAATTAACCAAAGACAACTACAAAAGAGTAGTGGCCAACAGTATTAAAGGATTTCCCCAGGAAATTGTTGTAATTGATAACGATGACTATGATGGCCTGGATGAAGATGTAAGAAAGAGTTTATTTACGGAGTTATAAAATTGAACCTCATAGACACAAAGGTTCACGAATGATAACAAATATAAATTTCCCTTTAGATAGGCTGTTTCATAGTTTATACTTGATCTTGTTATAAGTATAGCCTTTACAGTACTTTTTTCAGTACACTAAATCCTGCGACTGCACGGACTTTGGTGATTCTTTATTCCCTCTAAATGAAGAAAAATAGTAACTTTACAAACTCAAAAAACTGTTTCCCTTCCTGAACATAATTTTGTAAATTAGTAGATAACTTCTTACATAGATACTAGAACCAAGTTGCAAGAGTCAAGACTTTACAATACATTATATCAGAAGCTTAAAATAATTATTATTAGAATTTATATAAAATATTCAATGCGTAAAATTGCAAATTCCTGGTTGCCAAATGCCGCCTTTCCATATATGATCAGAATTTTAATACCCAAATGCTGCCTGAGAATTTCCAACTTACTCGTAATCATTTTTATATTCATAAGCTGCAATTCAAGAATAGTTAGCAAAAGGGATCTGGTTGTGTCAGATTCACTGAATGATTCCATCGTAGATGACTCAGAAAAAATCATAAAAGTTATTACAAATGCTGCTAAAACCAGAATAATCAGAAAAATCAGGGACCGCGTAATTTCCATTAACTTAATCGAAAAATTTGATAGCATCGATCATACCGGACAATTGGAGTCGGAAACATTGCCTTATGAAAATGATGACAATAATGGCTATCGCGATTGGAGCAGGGAAACATTCTACGATCACAAGGAATTAAAAATGGCCCTGGAAAGTTCCAAATCGATCATTTATCCCTATTGCCTGAAATCGGGAGTTTGGAAAAAAGAATATTACTGGAACAAGAGATTGATGTACCGTTACGTACAGCATACCAATTACATTTATACCAGTGATACTGCCCGGATCAGCTATCTGAAAAATACGCTGGGAATGAAGTTAAGGTTTGAAGCTACAGAGCAACGAGAATACTACGACAAAAACAATCTCATCGAATGTTTATGCAAATCATTTGGTTCTGAAAAAGAATCGAACCCAGGCAATCTATTCGACACGATACCAAATAAAAGATGTAAATAGATTACCAGACTTGAGACTCAAGAGCCAAGAGAAAATAACGTCATAATGACAAATTTTAAAAAAACCTGTCGGGTTTTGGAAACCTGACAGGTTTAATTTTTTGATCACAAGCTACTATTTGAGCCGGCAACCTGTAACTCGTAGCATTAATTAAATTATCTTTTTACGCGTGCATTACCTTTCCAGATACTCCAAACCTGATCTTCATCAGCTGGTAAGGCGTAATCCACAGTCATGGTTGTAGCTAACGCACCGGTTGCCCAGCCGAACTGAATCCATTTTTCAGCTTCCCAGCCTTTGAGAATAGCGTAAATCAAACCACCTACGAAACCATCACCACCTCCGATTCGGTCGTGTACACCAATTTCGCGAGGTTCTACAACATGCCAATTGTCACCTTCCAGCATTATAGCACCCCATAAATGGCTGTTTGTGCTAATTACCTGGCGTAATGTAGTTGCAAATACAGATGCATTTGGATACGCTTTCTTTACAAGGCTGATCATTACCTTAAAGCTATCAATTTTAGCGGCCAAATCTTTACCACCTGCTTCCGGACCTTCAATGCCTAAACAGAGTTGAAAATCTTCTTCATTACCAACGAGAATATCCGAAACACTGGCTATTTCCTTAAAAATGGCACTTAATTCTTTTTCGCGGTTTTTCCAAAATGTAGCACGATAGTTCAGATCGAAGGAAATACGTGTTCCGTATTTCTTTGCTGCTCTGGCTAATTCAAGACAAAAATTTCCGGTTTCCGGCGATAAGGCAGCAATTAATCCCGATAAGTGAACGATTTGCACGCCCTCTTTACCAAAGATCCGGTCGAGGTCAAAATCCTTGACATTTAAAGTTCTACCAACTTCACCCGCACGGTCATTGTGAACCCGTGGACCTCTCAAGCCAAGTCCACTATCAGCAATGTTGAACTGGTGACGATAGCCCCATGGTCCGCCTTGCTCAACTTCTTTGCCTTCATAAGTCATATGGCGACTTGCCAGGTCATCCTTAATGAACTGGGCTATAGGACTATCTTTCACAAATGTTGTTAACACTTTTACAGGTAATCCCAAGTACGCGGTAACGCTAGCTACGTTAGTTTCAGCACTGGTTGCCTGCATAATAAAATTATTACTGCAATGAACGGGTTGCCCATTGGCAGGGGTGATACGAACACCCATACTGGTGGGTACGATCAGAGAATAAGCAAAATCTTTCTTAAGTTCGATTTTCATATAAAACTCCTTTTGAAGATTAAATAATTGGTTATGTTTGATTTATTAGTACTTGTTCAAATGTAATTTCTGTAATAATTTAGCCAAAAATATATAGTAAATATCTAATTTATTGAATCTTACAGTCTTGATTCCTGGCTCTTGTTTCTAGAATCTGTTAAATTTTGAATTGGAATGCAATATTACAGGATTATCGTTAATTAATCAATGGCATTTGAAAGAAATTGTAAATTAGACTGGTTGTAAAACCGAAAACTATGCGACAACGTAGATTATTGTAGTATCTGCGACCTGGACACCGATATTACCGACAACATTTCATGGCAGACACCTTAATCATATGAAAAAGAAAAAACTATCTTTTCTACGCCCATGTGGTTCAAAAACAGAAGGGAAAGCTATGTTTTTGCTCAGGTGGCGATTAGCAGCATTGTAAAATCATCCACACGTTTTCAAATCTTTTGTTTTCCAAATCGTCTTGTTTAATCCAAAAGTACAAACGACCTACGTCTCCCCACATCATTCCGGCTTCATCAATACTGTCGACCTGGAGTAGTAATTGCCAGTTTTTAAAATTTTCTTTAAGTTTTCTGGCTAGTGGGTTATTGTATCCCGATCCGTCTCCGCAATATAATCCATTGGTTACCAATTCGCATTCTGTTTCCATGCCGTCCTGAATGTTATTGGAATGCCCCAAGAGCTTACTGGTGGCATCATCAGGATAAAGTTCGTCATTAAGGGCTTCTAAATTACCTTCTTCATCATAGTTAAAGTCTAAGGCAAAATAATCACTTTGCCAGTCGGGAATATTGAATTCGCTTTCGAAGTTTAGCCGGCACGGTTTAAACAAAGAATAACTGTCCAGATCAGTTGGCTGTGCCTTTCGTTCAAGTTCTTCTATTGCACCATCGAAATAATACACCTGAGAACTTCCTTTATCTTTTGGATCAAACCCCCAGGTTTTTTGTGCTGCATCGTAAAAAAAATAGAGCATACCTGATTTTGGCAACTTGCCTTCCACATCAAACTGTTGTACTTCTTCACAATTGATCTGGGCAATAAAAGAAAGGGCATTCCCTTCCCATTCAAACCAATTAACCGATTTGGGTAAATCCGGAAGACCTCCAATTTTAGATTGCCCCAGGTTCATTTGTTGGTCATCCGCTAACGTAGTGTGAATACGGATACTATTCCTTACAAAAGGTTCTACTAAATTCCATTTGGTTTTAACATTGTGCTTCTCAAACAATGTTTTTAGTTCTTGCTTTGTCATTGCATTAGGGGTTGTTGGAAAATGATCAGCATATGTCCAACAAAAATACAAATTTATTGATGAATATCATTTTGTTAAAAAAATAAAGGCTTTATAATGGCGGGGTGCAGCATAAAGTATTAAATCTATAATAGGTTATGATGAGAAATATTTAGAAAAAAGACCGCCGGTGAGCAGCACTGTTAAAATAATCACCACATAAAATCCAATAACAACGATAAATAAAATCCCCATATACTTGTAATGCATTTTAAGGTACTTAAATGCCGTTGCCAATAAGCCTGAATCTGAACCATCAAGGGCTCGTTTTGAATAGCTCGAGAATTGATATATGTAATAAACAGGAAAGAAATAAATAACGACAATGAGGATTAAGGGTAGGAACTGCATTCCGGAAAAAACACCAAACCTACTACCTGCCATTAATATTACCAAAGGTGCAATAACCAATAATCCAATAACAACAAAACCTGCAATAGCCAAAAACATCGACCATTTCCTTGTCTCCGTAAGTTGCTTAACACCATTATCATCTAATTCAATTTTTTTCGACATTACACTTGAGTCGGTTACATTTTCCATGTTGTGTAGTATTTAGTAAATAAAACACAATATAAAATTTTTAAAAAAAAATTACAAGAGAATAATGAGGAAAGTTATCACAAATTCATGGTTTCAATTATAACCGTTGCTTTCCAGTAGAAAGGCTTGACAGCTCATAGGTTCGACCCCGAACCCTCCGCCGGCGAGGCATTTCGGTTAACTTGTACAAACCTGGCCAATGAATAATCAACACCATACCAAATGATAGAATTTTCAATAAAAACTTTAATATGATCCTGGGCAAACAACGTACCTGCACAGATCATTAAACTCAATAACAATACATATATTTTAGATGATTTCATTTTCTATTATCTCCTCTTATTATTGGAAGGGGGTTGACTATTTTGTCTGGCCGGTTGCGTGACCTGGCGGTTTTCCTGTTGCCTGGGGGTATTGTTTTGTTGTTGGGGCTGCCGGGCAGGTTGCGATTGTGGTTGTATTTGCTTCCAGGTGTTTTGATGATACTGTTGGGCATTTCTTATCTGATTGGAATTTTCAGTTTGCCTTGATGGATTATTGTTTTTTGGCTGTACGTTAGCATTAGCCGGCCTTTGTTGGGCACCATTATTATTTGGCTTCGGACTCGTATATACTGGTTGTTGCTTATTAACATTATTAGGCTTTTGAATATTTTGTTCAGGTTGTCTATCAGTTTTATACTGGTTAGGGGTGGTAACTGTTGGTCTCCTAACCGGTTCAGGTATATTTTCAGGAACAACCCTTGTTGAAGGGACCCTTTGAACCGATTGCCTTTTGGACACATCAGCCGATAATGCAGGATATCTATTTTGCTTTTTTAGTAAATAGTCTGATTGCGCAATCTGTTTTTGCGGTTTTCTGGCATTATATTTCTGTCTATCTGCCTCCATTTGGCCATATTCTTTGAACCGCTGTACCCTGTTCGTTTTATTTCTGTCAAAATCTTCGGTAACAATATCCCGGTTCCTGTTGCGCCAGTCGTTCACACTATGGCTTATAGGGTTGTTATTCATCGACTGGCGGTGCCTGTCGTAATAATTATAATAATGGTTTGATAATTCAGCGTATTTAGCACTATGCTGAGGGTAATAAAAGTACCAATCCATGAAATTTGCAGAGGGAAGTCCGAAAAAAACCGGACGTCTGCCAGGGCCAAAATAAAATCCCCAATCATACCAGTATGGATAAGGATTCCAGTAATCATAAGGGTACCACGAGGGGTAGCCGAACCA
>CAYZNC010000332.1:0-7486 GCA_964478555.1 uncultured Bacteroidales bacterium
GCTACACTGGTATCATTGAATTCGTATAAGAGTTGTTGCTTCTCTTTCTCCGATATTATTTCAATTTCTGCGATTGTCTTACTCGTATCCTTAACAATTGAGGATACGATCCTCCTAAAATATGTTATAAACCTTTCTATGGTTTGCTTCTTGAAGATTGAAGTTGAATATTCGAAATTCATCAAGATATTTTCTCCCGCTTCAACCCCTGATAAAGTAAGATCAAACATGGATACTTCACTAGCGATATTATATTGTTTTAATGTCAGTCCGGGAATTCTGAGTTCAGATTTCTCAAAATTCTGAAATATAAACAATACATCAAATAACGGATTACGGCTGATATCCCGCTGAACTTTTAATTCATCTATCAGCTCTTCGTATTGATAGGACTGGTTATCAAAGCATGCGAGTGTTTTTGATTGTACTTCCGATAAAAACTCCTTAAAACTTAATTTACCTGCAGGATAGTTTCTTAATGGCAGAGTATTTGCAAACATACCAATGATCTTATCCAAATTGTCATGATAACGACCGGATGTAGGCGTACCTATTACAATATCGTCCTGGTTACTAAGTTTACTCAATAAAATATTATAGATAGATAATAAAACTATGAATAAGGTGGATCCTTCAGTATCTGTCAGTGATTTCAGTTTGTTTGTTTCGTCATTACCTAACTTAAATCCAATAGAACTTCCTTCGTATCTTTTTACGGAGGGTCTCTTAAAATCTAAAGTAAGATCGAGTGTAGATAATTCAGTTGAAAATTCATTTATCCAAAAGCCTTTCTGTTTAGCCTTTTCTTTCTGCTGCTTCTCTCCTTGTTGCCATTCTGCATAATCTTTGTATTGTAGGGCCAATTCGGGGATTTCTGTATCATTGTATAAGGCCATCAAGTCACTTATCAGGATCCCTTGAGAACTGGCATCAGCAATAATATGATGCATATCCAGTATAAAAATATGTTCTTTGGGAGATATCTCAATTTTACCTGCTCTTATCAATGGAGATTTGCTTAAATCGAAAGGTCTGATAAAGTTTTTGATAATTGTTTGAACCTCTTCTTCTGAAGTATTCTTAAAATGCTCGATATTAAAATTCACATGAGCATTTATTTTTTGCATAGGTTCTTCATTGACTATATGGAAAGAAGTGCGCAAGCTCTCATGACGCTCAATGAGCCTTTTAAAAACATGTTCAAATTTCCCCCTTTCTATATGCCCCTCAAGTCTAACCACTTGCTGTATATTATAAGCCAATGACATTTTGTCAAATTCATGTAAGAAATACACACGTTTTTGGGCTGAAGAGAGTCTATAACACGCCGATTCTGCAGCTTTTTCAATACTATGTAGCGTGTTGTTCAGTTGCATTCTTTTACTGATATAAGCAATTAATTCTTCTTTATTATCCTTAACCTTACTTATAATATCAGTAGCATCAATGTCTTTTGGAATATTTAATTTTAGGCTTGTACCTTCAACCTTAATTGTTATTCCATGCTTTTTGAGTTGTAATAAAAGATCTTCCATGAGAAATTGCTATAATGTAACCTGAAACTTTTCGACTTGGTCAAACTCATGGTCTTTATTACTTAACCACTCGTTAGTTTCAATGAATTCGGCTTGTTGATTTATTGTTGGTTTAGCAAAAATTTCTTTCAAAGGGATTGTTATATTTAGTTCTTTATTTATTTTATTAACGAGGACCGTGGCCTTTAAAGAATGTCCCCCCAGTTCAAAGAAACTTCTGTTTACACTGATTAATTCCTGATCTATTTTTAATACCTCTGACCATATTTCTACAAGTTTTTCTTCGATCTCTGTTGAAGGAGCAACATAGTTATCCTCAGCTTTAATCTCAGGATCCGGAAGGGCTTTTCGGTTTATCTTGCCGTTTGAATTTAACGGGATACTATCTAATAAGACAACATAAGAAGGTATCATGTAATAAGGTAGTTTTTCTTTTAGATAATTTCTAAGGATTTCGACAGGGCTATGAGTCTTATCAGCATCAATGTATTGTTCGATACTTTCTATTTGCTCTGCATTGACCTTTCCCCCTAGAAAACTATGTAAAACCTCTTCATTCTCTGAAAATTTCAATATTTCTTTTGAACATTTTTGATTTACAGTTCCAATAGCACATAGGCCTATCCTATAATTAACAGAAATATTCATTATGTTTTGACCTATATACCCTGACAGGAATAATGCTGAATTTCTCTTTTCTTTTTCTTCTACCCCTGCCTTCTTTCCCGTTAGGAATATTGAAAAGCCCGCAGAATTATAAATTGTCCCATTCCCATTGAATATAGGGTCAACATCGTGCTCATTGTCTATTAATTTAAGATGCTTTTCATAGGGGTCAAAGTAATACACTCCTTTTCCCAAGCCTTCTATACTATTTTCTTTGGCCTGTAAGTATACATTTAAAATTTTCTGATAAAAAATATTTGAATTCCGTTTAATAATAATACTATTCAAAAGAACATTTAATTCTCTTTGCGTTATTTGTTCCTTGTTAAAAGTGCGGTAACTTTTTCTTCCAAGATAGGTTATTTGGACATTTTCATTTTCTTCATTTTCTATTTGTCCCAATTTTAGGGTTACCTCACCTTCCTTAGGTGGAAGCTCAAATAGATCGATTTCTTCCCGACTTTTTTCAATGATTGCTTTACCGCATGAAAAAGATTGAAGATGCAGATGCTCCGGGCTTAGTGAAAAATGTTTTGACAGCTCATCCTTATTAAGAATAGTACTTGGTTCCAACGCAATGTTCTCTCTGCAGGTATTTAATAAAAGATTGCTTAAATAGCCCGCTTCCTGATAACTAAAAATTTCGGACAAATTACCATACATTGGGAGAATTGCATTCAAATCTGAAATTAAGTGCATCGTAAAGGCACATTGATCCGATTCGTCGTTTGTTGCTTCATGGCTTTCAGTGGAATTCAATAATTCCAGGCAATGCTCCCGGGGATTATAATAATAATGGCCTCCTTTCACACCCTCAATCATTTCCGGTTTTACACTAATATAAGTTTGAACAGGGTAAAGGCTTCCTGCGGAAGGATAATAATATTTGGGCAACAGTTGTCCTTCAAATTTCCTTTGCATCAAACAATCAAATACCCCGCTAAATTCTCCTAGGTTCATTTTTTCATTAATAAACCTGCTTCGGTTGCCCTTATCTTTTCTTATGATTAGTCTTCCCTTTGCATCTTGTTTTAATAGTTTAACATTTAACAGAGGCTTAGTTATGTTTCTGATACCATGCTCCTCTAACTTAAAAATTCTTCTTTCTTTCTTGTCTGTAATTGTATTTTCTGCATGTGCTAATTCTCCAACATTATCTCCAGTTGTTTCATTTTTTGAAACAACTAAATTAAATTCTTTATTAGGAACAATATAAGCGACAAGATTTTTTGCTTCTCCTGCTCCACCGGCTGCAATTACTATCGCATCTTTTATATTTTCATTTTGTTTCACTGCGGCTTCGATCTCTCCTAATTCAATACGGTATCCCTGTATCTTTACCTGGAAATCTTCCCGACCTAAAAACTCTATATTTCCATCAGGTAAATATCGCCCAAGGTCACCTGTTTTATAAAGTTTCTCCCCATTATTAGGATTTACAATAACACTCTGATTTGTTTTCTTTTCGTCTCTCCAATATCCTTTCGTTAGACTATCACCTCCTATATACAAATCCCCGGGCACATAATCAGGGCATTGGTTCATATTGGGTTTTAAAACGTAAAAACATTGATTTTTTAAAGGTTTCCCGTATGGAATACTTTTCCATTCAGGATTAACATTTTCTATTTTGTAATAAATTGACCATATTGAGGCTTCTGTTGCACCACCTAAACTAATTATTTCCACCTTGTTATTCTGATTTCTTATTCTGGAAGGTAACTGAACAGGAATCCAGTCTCCACTCATTAAAACAACCCGCAAACTTTCGAGACCATTATTTTGTTCTTCTGTATATTCTATTAGCATTTGCATTAATGCAGGTACAGTATTCCAGACGGTAACAGAATAATTATTGACATAAAAAAACCATGCCTCAGGATCTTTTAAATCTGCCTGGTCAGGAATTACCATGGTTCCCCCGGCTCCAAGCAATCCAAATATATCATAAACTGATAAATCAAAGCTTAGTGAAGAAATAGCGAATACTTTATCATTTTCTGAGATATTAAACCGATCATTGATATCCAGAATTGTATTCACTGCTCCCTTGTGGTCAATCATTACTCCTTTTGGTATTCCTGTAGATCCTGAGGTAAATATTACATAGGCGAGATCATCCGGCTTCTGCACTGACTCAAGCTGTACATCTTCTTTATTGTTTAATAGATGTTCTTCGATTAAAATAATCTTTTTTTCTTGTGAAAATTGAATTCGTTTTGCAATAGAAGGTGTTGTTAACACAATATTGACCTCTCCTTGTTCCAATAAAAGCATTATTCTATCTGGCGGTAGTTCGGCATCAATCGGTAAATATGCAGCTCCTGATACGAGTACTCCTAAACATCCGGCAATTTGTTCCCAACATTTTTCCATTACTATTCCCACAAGTTGGTTAGGTTGTGCTCCCTTACTTTTAACCTCAAAGCCTATAATATTGCTCAAACGGTTTAATTCACCATAGGTTAATTTGTTTCTTCTTGTTTCTATGGCAATTGCATCTGGTCTTTTTGTTGCTTGATCTCTGAATAATTCATGTAAAAGTTTATTGGGTATAGGACATGAAGTTGAATTTGTTTCAATCCTTACTTTATGCTGACTTTCCGGTAAGAATACTAAAGTTTTGGATTTCCAGAGTCTATCTTCATTTATCAATGAGTCCAGTAAATTTTGAAATGAAGTGAACATTTCATCAAGCATACCTTTTGGAAAAAGGCCTTCTATTGAATCCCAATTCAGGACAAGGCCTTTCCCATTATCTCCTATTTGAAAATCTATCCAAACTTGTGGGGTTTGAGTAATTGAATAGCTATTCTTTTTTTCATCAGGATTATTTACAACTTCATTTTCCGTTAATGCTTCTTTGTCCTCATCATTCTTCATTCCAAGTGTGCTGGTTACAACAACGGGCATAATGACAGAACTACCTTTGACCCGCGATAATTCACGTTGAACCTCAACACCGCTAAAATACTTATTATCCAAATCCTCCCACATACGCTGTTGGATATCCTTTAACTTTTTGGAAAATTCTTTTTCTTCTCTAAAATCAATTTCCAATAGCGTGAGGGAGGTAAAATCTCCTATCAATTTATCAACATCCTTGTGAAAAGGTATTCGGTTAAACAGCGTAAGGTTAAGTATAAAACGCGACGATTTGCACCAACAATTTAAAACTTCTGCAAAACAGCCAATTAACAAAACAGTTGGGGTTATCCCCAGGATTTTTGCGCTATTTTGCAATATACTCCATTTTCCCTTTGGCATAAATAAATTATGTCGTTCAAAGTGAGGTTTGTCTGTATTATTTTGTGTCGATTCTATTGGAAGCTCAGGGCCTAAAGGAAAGTCAACCAATCGATCTAACCAATATTGCTTTGATTTTTCATATAACTTTGTTTTTCTCAATCCGATCTCAGTTAGAACATAATCCCGGAAAGAAATTTCAATACGAGGAAGAGAAGCATTTTCATTTAAATATAAATATCCAAATTCCTGAAAAAGTATCATTAAGCTCCCTGCATCCATTATTAATGCATCCATGCTAAAATGCACTTTGTAGGTATTATCCCTGAAAATCGTCACCCGGATATCAAATAGAGGCCATTGACTGCTCGAGAATATTTGATGAGAAAGCTCCTTTCTTAGCTGATAAAACAATTTTTCTTCTTCGCTTTCAGACTTTGTTCTTAAGTCAAGTACCTGAACTTCGAACAATGAAACTTCTTCCAAGATGCATTGCTCTCCATCTTCTGTTACAATCATCCGAAACATTTCGTGACGTTGGATCAAACTCTGCAAAACTTTATTAAAACGTACAATATCCAAGACAGGTGTAAAAAGCTCCATGTACCCATGGGTCCCTATGTTTCCATACTCAAATAAATCCTTCTGTCCGATCCAATATGCCTGTTGTACATCTGTTAAAGGGAATGACTTATTTCTGTTTTCTTTGTCAATTACTATATCAGGTAGCGTTATTCCTCCTTCATTATCATTTTCAATTAATTTTGACAGTCCTTTAACCGAAGGATTTATAAAAAAATCAGGTAAGCCGAGATGTGCCCCAAAGGTTTTATGAACCTGGCTTATTAAATTCATGGCAAGAATGGAATGACCACCGAGCTCAAAAAAGCTTCGATTTACGCTAATTACCTCTTTTTCTAATTTTAATACTTTAGACCATATCTCAACTAATTCTCTTTCAATATCATTCGAAGGCGCAATATAGTCATTCCCCGCCTTTATTTCCGGATCCGGCAACGCTTTTTTGTCCGTTTTCCCATTGGATGTTAAGGGAAACTTTTTCAAATGAATATAATACGATGGAATCATATATTCAGGCAACAGCTCTGATAAGTAATCCCTTAATTTCGCTATTTCAAGTTCCTCATCCGATACGTAATAAGCAACTAAATATTTGTTGCCATCCTTTTGTTTTGCCAAAACTATAGCTGTTGTTACCTTTTCATATTTAATCAGCCGGCTTTCGATTTCCTCCAGCTCTATCCGGTAACCCCTTATTTTAACCTGATCATCTGTTCTGCCTTTGAAAATAACATTACCGTCTGAAAGTCTGCATGCAAGATCGCCTGTTTTATACATCTTTTGACCTTTTACAAAGGGATTATCAATGAATCTTTGTAAGGTCAATTCCTCCATTGATAAGTAACCCTTTGCCAGTCCATCTCCTGATATATAAATTTCTCCATTTACACCAATCGGTACCGGTCTTAAATATTTATCCAAAACATATATTTGAGCATTGCTGGCAGGAATTCCAATTGGTACAGATAATGATTTTTCTTCCGGTTCAAATTTATGGATCATGCATCCTACGGTAGCTTCCGTAGGTCCATATTCATTGTATATTTCTATTTTCCCCGCAAATTTTTCATAAATATCTTTAGCTAATTGCGTTTCCAGGTCTTCTCCGCCAACGATAAACCTTTTTATGCGTGAAGGCAATCTCAATACCTCACTGTCTTTTAATATTTTTAAATGGGCTGGCGTAAGTTTTATTATATCTGATTTATTCTCTGATATAACCTTTTCAATTAACAGACTTTTTTGATCTTCATCATAAATTACAATTTTATTTCCGGTAATTAAAGGGGTAAAAATTGAGGTAATTGTTAAATCAAAAGAAATTGAAGTATAAAGAGGAAATGTTACCTCCTCATTTTTTACATAATTCTTTGCTGCGAAACAAACATAATTGACTAAGGATCTATGGCTGATCATTACCCCTTTTGGTCTGCCTGTTGATCCTGACGTAAAAATCA
>CAYZNC010000333.1:0-4012 GCA_964478555.1 uncultured Bacteroidales bacterium
CCAGGTATTGGAAAACGTTCCAACAATAAAAATGGACGAAAATCTTAAAACACGAATAATTGGACAAACTCTTTTCCTTCGCGGCATGGCATATTTTAAACTTGCCAACTTGTTTAAGGACGTTCCGGTAATTACCTCAACGCCAAAATCTCCAAACGATTATTTCCCATTTACAGCACCCGAAGATACTTTATGGAACCGGATATTTACCGATTTAAAAAATGCTAAGAGTATGTTGCCAATTTCTTACATTAATGTTACCGGTCCTGATGCGGGACAAATTGGCCGTGCTACAAAGGGCGCCGCTACTGGTTTGCTTGGGAAAGCTTATTTGTATAGAAAACTCTGGCAGCAGGCAGCTGACGAATTTTCGTTGTTAATTAAAGGGCCAGATTTAAATATATACAGTCTGGTTCCCAAGTACCAGGATAATTTTACCATACTAAACGAAAATAATCCGGAATCTCTTTTTGAAGTTCAGTTTGCAACAATAGATCAAGTGGGAGGTTCCGTTGTTAATTGGCGTGGAGATCCAGCGTCATCCTGGCAACAAGTTTCCGCAGAAGCCGCTAACTATTCAAACACCGCCTGGACTGACTTTTTACCAACACAATGGATTTATAATGAATTTAAGATTGAAAAAACCATTGATGGCAAAACGGACCCTCGCTTATTAGCTACCATTGCCTCATATGAACCAGCAGATAACGACACCATGTATTATGGTCAAGGATGGCTCTCTTCCGGAAAAACCAGTAGCATTATGTTCATAAGGAAATACACCAACGATGGAACGCCAGGAATTACAAGTGATTTGCCCGGAGGAAACCCCGCTTCAGGTATCAATTTCAGAGTATTAAGGTATGCCGATATATTAATGTTGTATGCAGAAGCTTTGAATGAATTAGGTAAAACCAGTGAAGCTTATACTTATATCCAACAAGTTAGAAACAGAGTTAACCTTCCGGATTTGGCTGTAACAAAACCTGGTATGAACCAGGCTCAAATGCGTGATCAACTTGCGCATGAAAGAGCTCTTGAATTTGCGATTGAAGGACAACGTGTTGATGACCTCATCCGTTGGGGCTGGTTCTATGATGCTGCTAAACTGGCAGAATTGCAATCGCATGATGCTGAATTTAACACATGGACTTCTGGAAGAGAATATTTGCCCATTCCTCAAAATGAACTTGATAATAATAAAAATCTTTCAAGAAACTCAGCAAATTAAAAAGAGTTCGAAGTTCAAAGTTCGAAGTTGGGAGTTCCTTGCACTTTAGGCACTCCCAACTCCAGACACTTAAGGCACTTCCTATCACTTTAATTTCAAATTTAAAGCACTTACTCATAAAAATGTATTGAAGTAGAATTACTTCATTTTATTAATTATTAACTAACTAATTTTAAAAGTTATGAAAACAAAACATTACTTAAGTACAATGCTCTTACTAGGGGCGTTATTTTTCGGTTCCAATGTGAAAGCACAGCCAGGTGCTCATGATCCTTCCCAAATGTGGGTTAACAATGGCTATTACTTTGTTTATTGCACAGGCCAAGGAGTTTATGAAATCAAATCATCCAGTACTTCATTCTCTTCTTATTCTACCAGATCCAATGTAATTCCAAATTACAGCTGGATTCAAAATTATGTTTCCGGATTTGCTGGATTTTATTGGGCTCCCGAACTAATGTGGATGAACAATAAATACTACCTTTTTTATGCTTGTTCCATGGGAGCAAGACCATGTTGCATTGGTGTTGCATCTTCTCCATCATTAACATCTCCGGTATGGACCGACCTCGGAATGGTGGTTTATTCGGACAATAGCACTGTTTATGGATGTATCGACCCCGATGTATTCTGGGCACAGAATGGTACACTATGGCTGGCTGCAGGATCGCATCTGAATGGCATCTTTTTGCAACAACTCAATCCCGCAACTGCTAAACCACTAAACTCTACCCGTTACAATATTGCTAACGATAATTGCGAAGCAGCTCATATTGATTATAACGGCGGTTATTATTATGTGTTTTTTAACAGAGGAACTTGCTGCGCTGGTACGGCCAGTACTTATACAATTTATGTGGGCCGTTCTACTAATCTAACCGGTCCATATCTTGATAAGAACGGAAAAGACTGCAAAGCCAGTGGCGGAACTGTATTCCTGAAATCAACCGGGCGTTATATTGGCCCTGGCCAATACGGTTATGGATGTGGCAAATTAACGTATCATTTCTATGATGGTAATGACAATGGTGTTCCTAAGCTTGCCATTAACACTGTAACCTGGACAGGTGGATGGCCGGTTGCCGGTACGCTAAAAAGCGCAGAAGATGATGTATACGTAAAGAGTGCTTCTAAAATTACCCTTTATCCTACCGTTGTAAACGCTACATTAACCATTCAGGGCGCCGAACCGAATTGTATATACAAAGTTTATGCCATGTCAGGTGCTTTGGTTAAACAAGGCACTTTGGATTCGGAGTCAATTGATGTTTCCAATCTTGCAGGAGGTATGTATACCATTTCAATAAAAGAAAATAACGAAATGGTTAACCTGAAATTTGTGAAGAAATAATAAGATAAGTTTTTGAAAAAGGTTGTCTGGAGAGGTGTGAAACCTTTACAGACAACCAATTTCAATAAAAAAAATTCGCATTAGTGATTATTAAAAAACATATGTTATGAAGCGCTCTAAAATCATCACGACAATTTTAATGGTTAACATCATGTTATCTTGTACAACAAACTTAAAAAGTTCGTACAGATTGCTAGATGCCCATTCCCCGCAATTAGAAGCAAAAGTATTTGCAAATGGCATCATTTCAAAAGATAAACGGTTTGAACAATCGTGTTCCTTTTCTCCTGATGGAAAAAACTTCTATTTTTCCTATACCGATGGAGAATGGAAAAAATCGACCATTATACAGTTGAGTGTTTCGAATCCTTCACAGCAGGACACGCTTGCAATTACAAAAAGTGATTATCAAAGCGGCCAGTTTATAGATGCATCGGGGAAAAATATCTATGTATCTTCCCTACTTCAAACAGGTGCCATATGGCATGCAGATATCTATACGGCAAAAAGAACCGGAGAGAAGTCGTGGGATGAACCTCAACAACTCTCAGACCCTGTTAATTCAATCATGTGTGAATGGCATCCCACATTAACTGACAAAGGGATTATGTATTTTGCTTCAGAAAGAGGAAGCGATCATTCAAATGCAGATATATACAAAGCAATTCCAAAAGGAGATAATTACATTGTTGAAAAGCTGAATACACCCGTCAATACAAAATACAACGAAACGGATCCCTTAATTGCCCCTGATGAAAGCTTTTTAATATTTGCTTCTAACAGACCAAATGGCATCAGCGAAGGCGACATGTATCTGAAAGATAACGGATATGAAGAACTCGACCTCTATATATGTTTTAATAAAGGAAATAATACATGGACAACTCCTAAAAACATGGGGAAAGGCATTAATTCCTCGGCTTGGGAGTTTGCTCCTGCGCTTTCGCCTGATCAGAAATACTTGTTTTTCACCCGCAGAAAAGCTTTTAAAACAACGGAACCTTCCAAAATTTACTGGATATCCAGTCAAATCATTAACCAGTTAAAAGATTAGGCCTATGATCTCTTCAAAGTGAAATATTCATTCAAATAGGGAGACAATGATTTCATAATGCATCTTGGGATAAACTTAAAGGGATAAATGAATTACATTTGAATAATAGGATAAAAAAAAAGTCTTAACGACAGCATTAAAATTCTATTAGCAAACTAACCGCCATGAGAAAAAACTTTATACCCTTCATCCCAAGTTTAGAGCTGATTTTATTCGGATTCTCATTGCTTATTGCTTCACTGCAATTGTCAGCCCAAAGCAATTTAAAACTGTATTATTCCTTTGGAAATCTTGACGCCGGTGCCACACAGATAATTGATGACTCCGGAAATGGCTATAATGCAACATTTAGCAACGGGGCCTGCACCAGAAAAAT
>CAYZNC010000333.1:4112-7474 GCA_964478555.1 uncultured Bacteroidales bacterium
ATTTCTCTCACAAATTGGTCGGCCGAACAATCCGTAAACTACGGCACAGCCTTTACAAAAGGTATTTGGAGACATGTTGTTTATGTACAATCTGGTACTACAGGAAATGTATACCTGAATGGCGTACTTGTAAAATCTGCCACTGTGGCGTTGAAACCAGGTCAGCTGGGATCAACCCAATACAACTACATCGGAAGGTCGCTTTACAGTAGCGATGCCTATTTAAAAAAATCATACCTGGCAGATTTCAGAATATACGACAAGGCCCTTTCATCATCCGAAATTTCTGACTTAGCTGTTAATGTAACAAATTTAAACAACGCCCTCATTGAGCAACAACTTATCGATGCCGCCAATGCACTGTCATTATCAGGGTTGGACCAGGTGAACGCAAATCTTAAATTACCATTCAAAGCCGATAATAGTATTGTAATTTCGTGGAGTACCTCGAATACATCTGCTATTACCAATCAGGGAGTGGTTACCAGACCGGCTATAGGGCAACCTTTTGTTAACGTTGAGCTCACAGCCACTTTATCGAAAAATGGACTTACCAGGACTAAAACATTTACGGCAACTGTACTGCCACTCTTCAACGATCAAACATCGGTTGACAGAGATATTGCTAATATAACCATCACCGGAAATCTCAACAATCTTCGCACAGATTTATCGTTGCCCTTAACGGGTTCGGAAGGCAGCACTATTACCTGGCAATCAAATCAAAGCGAATATCTAACCGCTTCCGGGAAATTGTTAAAACTTGCCCCCAAAGAGGGAGGTAAACTGTTGGTAACATTAACTGCCTCTTTTACCAAAGGCAACATAAATACCCAAAAGACATTTAATGTGTATGTAGCAGAAGACGAAGGCTTTTCGGCATATCTATTCGCTTATTTCACAGGAAACGATATTAACCAGGAAGCAATTCGTTTTGCCTTGAGCAACGACGGTTACAACTACCGGGCACTGAATAATAATAATCCCATTTTGGAATCTGCAACCATCAGTTCGACGGGTGGCGTGCGCGATCCCCACATTTACCGCGGACCAGATGGTAAATTCTACATGGTAGCCACCGATATGGTTTCTGCAAATGGATGGAGTTCAAACAGAGCAATGGTTTTGTTAAAATCGAACGATCTGATTAACTGGCAATCGAGCGTGGTAAATATTCAAAATAAATATGGTTACGCTGACTTATTGCGGGTATGGGCGCCACAGACCATTTACGACGACAAAGCAGGCAAATTCATGATATATTTCTCCATGAAACGCGGAACAGGGCCCGACATTATTTATTACACCTATGCCAATAACAGCTTTACCGACATTGATATTGAACCCAAACAGTTATATTTTAGTCCAACCAACAGTTCTTGTATCGATGGCGATATCATCAATAAGGACGGTAAATACCATTTATTTCACAAAACCGAAGGAAATGGTAACGGCATCAAAAAAGCTGTTTCCGACACATTAACGAAAGGATATGTAATTTACGACCAGTACCTGCAACAAACCACAAATGCTGTGGAGGGATCATGCGTATTCAAACTCATTAACTCAGACGACTATATACTGATGTACGACATGTACACCTCTGGCACTTACCAGTTCACAAAAAGCAGCGACCTCACCAATTTTAAAACAATCGACAACGAAATATCGATGAACTTCACACCGCGCCATGGCACTGTTATGGCCATCTCAGCGAATGAAGCAAAAGCACTTTCAGAAAAATGGGGCACCCTTGCCAATTTAGTGGTGCTATCGGCAGAAGGCCCCTTTGTAAAAAAACGTAATGTAGTGATCGACACTACCCTCAGAACTGTTTACATTCCGGTTAGGAGAGGTGCCGATCTAACTGCCCTCGAACCGGGTCTGCAAACTCTTCCAGGTGCTACCATCAGTCCCGCAGGTCCAGTGGATTTTTCAAAAGGCCCGGTTACATTCACCTTATCTATCAGCGGTATTGCTTCCCGAAATTATACGGTAACAGCCCATATTGATAACAACCCCGTGATTGAAGGGTATTATGCGGATCCTGAAATTCTGTATTCCAACAAAACAGGTAAATACTATCTATATCCCACAAGCGATGGCTTTACAAGCTGGACAGGTAACTATTTCAAGACCTTTTCGTCTGATAATCTGGTTGATTGGAAAGACGAAGGACTGATTTTGAACCTTCCTACGGACGTAAGTTGGGGCACCACCTCGGCATGGGCACCAACCATTATAGAACGGAAGATTAACGATCAATATAAATATTTTTACTATTTCTGTGCTGCGCAAAAAATTGGCGTAGCAGTTTCCGACAATCCCACCGGACCGTTTGTTGATTCCGGATCGGCGCTTATTAGCAGTTTGCCTTCAGGAGTTAGTAGCGGACAGCAAATTGATCCGGATGTATTCCTGGACCCTGTTAGTGGAAAATACTTTTTATACTGGGGCAACGGTTATATGGCCTGTGCCGAGCTGAACGACGATATGATATCGATCAAAACATCGACGATAAAATTATTGACGCCTGATGCTACCTTCAGGGAAGGTTCCGAAGTAGCATATCGAAACGGGACTTATTATTTCTTTTGGTCAGAAAACGATACCCGTAGCGAAGATTACCGGGTACGTTATGCCACAGCCACTTCGCCCACTGGTCCGTTGACAATACCTGCAAATAACCTGGTAATCGCCAAGAATGCAGCCAAAGGTATATACGCCACCGGTCATAATTCGATAATCCAGATACCCGGCAAGGATCAATGGTACATTATTTACCACCGATTCACACGCCCTAAGGGAATAACCATGGGAGCGGCAGCTGGTTATAATCGCGAGATATGCATCGATACATTGAAGTTTAACACCGATGGAAGCATTATACAAGTGCAACCGACCCTTGAAGGTATTGCACCAATGATTGCGCCCACAGGAGTAAAAAAGAAAAAACGTTCTGCAACAACATCACTTCTGCTTTTTCCTAATCCAGCAAAAGATATACTCAATGTAACCTATGTTTTAAACGGAGGAACCGGGGGAACAATTTCTGTATATAACCTGCTCGGCCAAAAACTCATACAATGCCCGGCCACGAATGATCTTACCCAGATTGATGTGTCAGGATTAACTTCAAACATTTATGTATTAGCGTATTCGATCGATCAAATTGTTAAGGTTAATAAATTTTTAGTGGAGTCGAGAGATAATTAGAGCCTCACCCCCGGCCTCTCTCCTAAAGGCGAGGGGAGAAGTTACTCACTAATCATAGCGATGGATTAGAGCGGAGACTACACCCCTCTCTTTCAGAGGCTGTGTAAAAATTAAATATTTTAAGTTCTTTGACATTTTTGGTTTTA
>CAYZNC010000334.1:0-7465 GCA_964478555.1 uncultured Bacteroidales bacterium
TGTTGATGGAATGTACAGCATCTACTGCAATTCGAATGAAACGCTTGCTTTTATGTACATAGGATATGCTACGGAATATGTTACTGTAAACAACAGAACAACCATCGATGTACACCTTACACCCGACATCAAAAAACTTGATGAAGTTGTAGTAGTGGGTTATGCCACAGTGAAAAAATATGAATTGACAGGATCTGTTTCGCAAGTTGTGGAAGGAAAGATGGCGGGAATTAGCGTAAGAGGTACAAAAAGCCTTTCAAACGGAATTCATCTTTTCAAAAATAACAAAAGACAAACTTCAACTGCTTCCAACGTACTGACAACACCTGTTCCTAACGACGAATCTTATGAAAAATCCAGTGAGAATGGATTTCAGGGTGTGGTTAAAAACCCTTTGTCTACCTTTTCGATTGATGTTGACAAGGCTGCATATAGCAATGTGCGCAGGTTTATTAATAACGGACAAAGGCCACCAGCCGATGCCGTTCGCGTAGAAGAAATGATCAACTATTTTGATTATGACTATCCGCAACCAGCCGATAAACATCCGTTTGCAATATATACAGAGGTATCAGAGTGCCCATGGCAAGCCGGCCATAAAATATTGCATATTGGGGTGCAAGGCAAGAAAATAGCAACGGATGAACTCCCTCCTTCAAACCTGGTATTCCTGATCGATGTTTCAGGTTCTATGGGCGAAGCTAATAAATTGCCCCTCCTTAAATCATCTTTTAAATTACTGGTCAATAATCTGAGGGATGAGGACAAGGTTGCTATCGTAACATATGCAAGTTCAACCGGAATAGCACTTGAATCCACGAAGGGTACTGACAAAGAAAAAATTAATATCGCTATCGATCAGCTACAAGCGGGCGGTTCAACATCCGGTGGTGCCGGTATCAAATTGGCATACCGGATTGCCCGTGAAAACTTTATGGAAGACGGTAACAACAGGATTATCCTGGCGACAGACGGCGATTTTAACGTGGGCGCTTCCAGTGATGCTGAAATGGAAACACTCATTACCAAAGAACGTGAGTCTGGCATTTTTCTCTCTTGCCTTGGCTTTGGTATGGGAAATTACAAGGATTCTAAACTGGAAATACTGGCGGATAAAGGTAACGGCAACCATGCCTATATCGACAATCTTCAGGAAGCTAATAAAACGCTTGTTAGCGAGTTCGGCGGTACCTTGTTTACCATTGCCAAAGATGTTAAAATTCAGATCGAATTCAACCCTTCCAAAGTTCAGGCTTACCGGTTGGTAGGATATGAAAACCGTCTTTTAAAAGATGAGGATTTCAAGGATGATAAAAAAGATGCGGGCGAACTAGGTTCAGGTCACACGGTTACTGTCCTTTATGAGATTATTCCTGTAGGTATAGAAAGTGAATTTACAAAGAATATCCCGGACCTCAAGTACCAAAAACCAATAATTAGAGAAGATGCAGCAGCATCAAATGAGATTGCTACCGTAAAAATGCGCTACAAGAAGCCGGATGGGCACAAGAGTATTGAACTGGTAAAACCTATTGTAGACAATTTAATATCGATAGAAAAAGCATCGGAAAATTTGAAATTTTCATCTGCTGTTGCTATGTTTGGAATGTTGCTTAAAAATTCCGAATTTAAAGGCGTGTCCAGCTATGATAAAGTTGTGGAACTAGCTGATAATGCGCGAAATTTCGATAAAGAAGGATATAAAGCGGAATTTGTACGATTGGTAAAAACCTGTTTAAGTTTGGCTCTAAAAGAATAATTTCAAACTACAATGACGATCCGGTATTGGCTTATAACTACATTGTTACTTTTCGCTCTGAACAAAGCTTTTCCGCAAGGTTTGCTGGAGCGAAGAGTAACTATTGTAGCCAATAACCTTTCCATAAGTCAGATACTGGATAAACTGGGTGCTTCAGAAGGAGTAAATTTTTCGTATCAAAGCAACCTGGAACCTCTTCAAAAAAAGATATCGCTCAATGTCAGCCAGCAGACATTGTCGCAGGTTTTATCATCGATGCTTGAAAGTTCAGGGTTAGCCTATACGGTTTTTGCCAACCAGGTTATCATTCAGGTTGCCCATGCCAGCAACAAAAAAATTTTACTGGAGGGCAGAGTTTGTATCTCGGGTACACACGATCCTGTTTCTTATGCCGGTATAGAACTGAAATATTTGCGAAGGGGTGCCATTGCCGATCGCGATGGAAATTTCAGGTTCGAAATTGATGAAAAGAATCTGGGAGACACACTACGGATTTCTTCACTTAATTATAGTCCCCTGAACATTTCCGCAAAAAGCCTGTCCGATAAAGGAGCTCACACCATCTTTCTCACTCAGAAGATATATTCCATACCCCCGGTAGAGGTAAAGGGCGCGGAAGGCAAATTTGCAGTCATTGGGAATCATAAGTGGATCCCAGGCGGTTCGCTCTACATCGATACTCATGGACAACAAACAGCGTTGTACATCGACAATGAAGACCAATTGAGTGGACGAATTGTGCGGGTAAGCTATTTTCTATCACGGAAAGGTAATACTATTGCGCCTTTCAGAATACGGATCTATGAATACGACAGCATAACGGGTAAACCGGGCGCTGATATGCTCCCTGAAATACTGGTAGTTAAGCCAACGAAGGGCAAAGGTTGGTTTAGGGTGAATGTGTCGAAATATAATCTGAAAATTCCCCGATATGGTTTCTTTGTTGCCTTAGAAGGTGTTTTCCCAGATGACTACGATTTCTTTTATGAAGAATCGAATTACAAGAAAAACATCAGCGATGAACAGCAGGAAGGAGATTTTACGGATGAGGAATTATCATACGGCCAACGAATTGGTTATACTCATGGAAACACCAATCATACCTGGCACTATGCCATAGACAGAACCTGGTTTCAATTGAAGAAAGGTCATTTCAATGTGATGATTTCTGCGGAAGTGAAGGTGAATAAGAAAAAGAATAAATTGAACATTTTTCAAATATTTCAAAAACATGAAAAAAATAGTTCTGATCGCAGTAGTGTTACTCTGGACCAATAATTATTTGCGAAGCCAGTGTAACGAATCGCTTGTACAGAAAGCTACTGAACAAGTAGGAAAGGATGCGGTTCTGGTAAGAGACTTTAAAGTCAGGCTCAAAGAAGGAAGCAAACGAAACCCTTCCCCAGCAGGTCATTTTTCGGTTTTGATGCAAAAAGACATCAACTACCGGTTTAACATATTGAATGCTGCTGAATTCGATGGCAAAGCTATGCTTCAGTTATACGACAAATCGAATATCCTCGGATCTACTTATAATTCAAATATCAATCAAAATAACGGCAGTTTTCAATACAAATGCCACAGGACGGGCAATTATCAGGTAATGATTACCTTCATAGACGGAAAGGCGGGTTGCGCGGCAGGTATTATGTCAATGGTGCTCGACTCAGCCATGCAAAGTTCAAAGATGAACGATGAAAATACAGAAATAGAAACATTGTACCTCGATATGGAAAATCCGCTGCAAATTATAACAGACCTTGCAAAAGATGAAAAGCTCGACATCACTATTGATAATGGAAAGATTATTTATAAGGATACCAATACCTTTGTAATAGCTGAACACGAAGGGAAAGCTCAACTTACCGTAAAAGTAATCAATGCCAAAGGCAAGATCACATCTGAAGTGGTAAAAGATTTCAACGTGTATCCACTCTCAGCCCCCAAAGTGACACTCGAAAAGGCAAGAGATTATATAAGTTTGTCTGATTTACTGAATATTAATAAAATTCAGGTTGAACCATGGGCTTACAAGGTTCTGCAATTTTACTTGTCAAGAAGCCGTGTACCGGGATCCGGTTTAAAATCGACCAACGAATTCCTAACTTTTGAGCAAAGAGAATTTCTAAAGGAACTTACGGTTAATGACAGGTTTTATGTGGGTGATATTCAAGTTGAACTTCCTAATGGTAAAGTTGTAACTGTAGATCCGTTGGAATATATAATACGGTAAATTGAGATGGTCAACTTTGTCAGATCCACAAGTTTGTTGAACTCACAGTGTTTTAAACAGTTAAAACAAGTGTCCGATTACAATGCAACAAACTTACTGATAATACTCAGAAATAATTCGCTCATAATAGGTTTGGTAAGGAAATATTCGATACCCAGCTCAAATATTTCATCGCAACGTTCGGAATATGCACTTATAAATACAATAGGAATTTGTATCTTGTTATTAATGACGTATTTGGATAATTCAATACCATCTGTATCAGGAAGCATCAAATCCATCAATATCAAATGAAAACTCGTCGTTTTTGATAGTATTGAATAAAACTCCCTGCCATTAGCAGCACGAGACAAAGAAATATCAAATTTACTTAATATTTCTTCTATTAATAAAAAGTTAATATCGTCATCTTCTACAATTAATATTCTGTTCATTTTTTATTTGAAGATTTATCATATGTAAAAAAGTCAATAGCCTTAATTATAACCAATTATACTAAAACTATAGACTTAATTAAAGTTATTGAATATTTTGAATAATTATACATCTATTAGCATAAATATCTTGCGAATTATAGAGACTTAGCATGCTAGGTCTCCACAAACAAAAAACCGGCACCTTGCGGAAATAACCGGCTTTTCTTTATATTGTCCGTAACCCTTTAAAGGAATCTTTGATCCAGGGTCATTTTTTACAATATTCAACGGAAAGATAGTAATAGCAGCCTTGATAGAATACCAAGCAGGATAATTCTTTTACCGGGGTTAACAGAAGCAAAAGCCGGTAATCCTTTATAAGAACTACCGGCAATTGTGAATCTATCTATGTCTGTAACATTAAATTTCTGCTTCGGCGTAGCGGTAAAATTTAAATTTAAAATCGGTAAGATATTCTAGTTCTTTACCAAAATCCAGACTGTCCTCATCGTCTGATTCGTAGTACCATTCTACATTGCATTCCTTGAGATTGGGATTATCTTTAGCTGTAAGCAGTAGCTTACTGATATGATGTGCACTGCTTGAGTTCATGTAATCAAGACGAACCGTAATGTTCAATTGCGGAAGATTGCTTTCAGCTATCCAGTCTACTAAAGGTTGATAAAATTTTATCGTGTCTTCAGGCAGTGATTTGCCAATAAGTGATAAATTCCCATCAGATTGAAATTGTACCTTTGGAGTGTAAGCTGTTTCTTCAAGAAGTAGAGGTGTCATGTTAACGATATTTAAATTATTTTCTGCTTAATTTGTTTCTATTGCTTTGTTGTTCAGGTATACGTATGCTTCTAAAAAAAGTTATAACTTTCTGATTTAATTTTTGTTACATTTTTTTTAGTGTACAATAAATGCATGTTCGTCAACCGTTTTTTAAAATTCGTGTAAGCTTTTCAATAATTAAATTCCTGAAGTTACCGTCGTACTTTTTATTTTTAAGGGAGCTTTTTGTATACCGCTGCCCTGCGCAGTAAGATCCATTTCCATTTCACCTGAAATTTCCTGATTTATAGTTGACTCTATAACCCAGCCAGTTTTTTCATCAATCTTTGAAAGAATTTGTTGTTCTCCCTTGATATTGTATTTTATCGGTATTCCGCTTATGTTTTGTGCAGGTCCGTTATCTTTGGATTTTAATATACTTTTCCCTTCTAAAGTGGCAACCCCTGCCTCACGGCCTGATAACTTCCAGGTAGTATTAACGGTTGCACTTAAAGCAGATGACAGTTCTACCTGACTTGTCCATGAATCGCCAATACTAACAGGCTTTTCAGGCAAACAGCGTAACGAAGTTTCAAGGCTTCCCTTCAAAGCATCTTTACTGCCAAATTGTTTAATGCTTTCTTTCATCATAGCCATTTGCGATTCGTCTAATCCCGTTACAGCACTATACGCATCTTCCATCATTTTTTCAGAACCAGAAACTTCCGTAATTTCACCATTTGACAACATCTTTACAGTAAAATGCTTGTTCATCATTGCGTTGAGCATTTTCGATCCGGGATTGGTCTCCTGCACAGAATCGGATCGCATATTCATACTACCCATACCTGTCTCAATGGACATTTTCAGTTTATCATACCAGGTATCGAATGTTGTTGCCTTTTCGTTAGCCGCAACCACTTTTAAGAATATAACACCTTCTATCTTGTTTTTGACATTTTGCTGTTGCCCCATCATAGTCATCTCTATAGTCTGGTCAGCGGTGGTTTTTAGTTTATAGGTATTACCAACCTTAAGGTTATATTTGAGCGTAACGTTATCGGGCTTTGCCGAAACGAGTAAGAGAGCAATTGCCAGTGCGAACACCAAACGAAAGGATACAATCAGTTTTTTCATTTTTAACAGTTTTAGATGTTTAGTTTAACAAATGTAAAAACAAATTTATTAATAAGACATAAGATGCAAGACATAAGATATAAGACATGAGATGTAAGACATAAGATATGAGAAAAACTAAAGACTTACGACTAGATAACTATGGCTAAAGATTACTAAGGACTTACAACTAAGGTCTATTAAAAAGATTTCTTACATTTGCTATAAGCAATGAATTTATGAATATAAGTGATCAACTAAAGGCTGAAATATCGAGAAAAAACACCGATTATATTGCTCATTATATCGGCAATGATCCGGAAATTTTCAAACAACTTATTGAACTTTTATTTAATGGGGCTGCTCCTCTTCCCCACAGGGCATCATGGGTTGTTTCAACAATTTCAGATTATAATCCGGAGCTGGTAAGACCTTACCTGAAAAAGATAGTGTCGCATATTGAAAAGTTCGATCATTCAGGCATACGTCGTAACTTACTGCGTTATTTAGCAGCGGAAAAAATTCCGGAAGCCTTACAGGGAAAAATGTATGATGTTTGCTATCGCTGGCTGCAATCACGAAACGAACCACCCGCTGTGAAAGTGCATTGCATGCAAATCCTTTTTAATATCTCAGCACAAGAACTTGATTTACGAAAAGAACTAAAATTAATCATTGAAGAACTTACCGACCACGAATCATCCGCTATTAAAAGTCGAAGTAGGCAATTGATGAGAAAATTTGGCAGTTAGAGTTAGCTACTGGCGGCTAATATTAGCGATTAGCTGTTCGGTATAAACATTAAAGCCTGTATTGGCTATTTTAATTAACACTTCCAGGTCTAACGACACTGGAAGGTCTCGCAGGTGGCAAAACCTGGCAGCGTACGAAGTTCCTGCCAGCGTTGAAATAACAGTCGTAAGTCTTTAGTTTATCTTATATCTTATGTCTTATATCTTATATCTTATATCTTATATCTTATATCTTATATCTTATATCTTATGTCTTATATCTTATATCTTATGTCTTATATCTTATATCTTATATCTTATGTCTTTTCTCACACCTTACTCTTCAACAGCTCTTGTAGTCCATACATCTCGTCTCTTAGTTGAGCTGCAGTAATAAAATCAAGCTCTTTGGATGCCTTTTGCATGGCTTTCT
>CAYZNC010000335.1:0-7443 GCA_964478555.1 uncultured Bacteroidales bacterium
TATCAGTGATATTCTCATCATCGAAGCGATTTTTATAATTGGCCACAAACACGCTAATAACATCACCTGTTGTTATTTTTATTTTAGTACACCCTTTTTGTGTCTGTAACTTGTTGATTTAACGAATTTATATACGTTTTTATTATTTTTGGTTATGTATTTAAAACTAGATACATTTTCATTAATATCCAAATGGTTAAAATCGATTTACAGTTTTCAAATATTAGTCAGGGAACCCCTTAACTCTCTCCCAAAACATTTAAAAGAGTTATAACCTCAATTTAAGAAAAAATTACAAGGAATGATAAAGCAACCATACTTGGTTAAAATCGACTTGCAACTTTAGTCTACCCTTGCATAAATTCAAATGCACTCCGGTAAGCACCTATTTCGTTAACATAGTCCAAAAGCTTGTTGTAAAAAGAGTGGCTGCAGATAGTGGCGCTGCCCCCAACGGTGTCGGCGGCTGGCTGTGTTTACCAGATCGTCTTAACATTATGTCGTTTGATATTATCGTCCTTTGTCACAATAATTAACTTATCAATCGTACATTGAGCAATCAAAAGTCTATCAAATGGGTCTCGGTGTATAAATTCTAATGTCGATAATTCTATAGCATGTTCAAATGTTATTGGCAATATCTCAAAACCATTATCTTCAACCATATCAAGAAAGTGCTTAAATCCATTTGGAAATCTAAATTTGTCAAGACTTATCTTAATCGCAATCTCCCAAATCGAAGCAATACTGACAATTTTTGTATTACAAGGATCTTCAATAGCAGATTTCGCCTTATCAGATAACTTTTCGTCTCCATTTAAAAACCAAATCAGTGAATGTGTATCAAGCAACAAATCCATTACATATACTCTTTAAAGTCGTTTATTGGCTCGTCAAAGTCAGGTGATATATAAATCTGTCCTTTAGCACATCCAAATTTTGGTGTCTTTTTCTTAATCTCCTTTTTCCTTTTACTTAACAGGAAATCAATAAAATCATTTACTTCAGATTTTAAATCAGTCGGTAAATAATTTAGCTTTGTATATAATTGAGTCTGTTTCATATCATCGTCTTTTTTACAAAGATACAATTCTATTTTTAAAACTAATAGCTTTCTGAAGAGCGCTTACTCAGCCTGCCGCCGACACGTCGCCTGTTGTTATCATGTACTATAACTTCAGTCTACCCTTGCATAAATTCAAATGCACTCCGGTAAGCACCTATTTCGTTAACATAGTCCAAAAGCTTGTCATAAAAAGAGTGGCTACAGATAGTGGCGCTATCCCCAATGATGACGAGCTTCTTTCGCGCACGGGTCATGGCCACGTTCATTCTCCGGATATCGGATAGAAATCCTATTTCTCCTTTTTCATTGGAGCGCACCAGACTGATATAAATGATGTCACGTTCCTGGCCCTGAAAAGAGTCTACCGTATTGATGCTGAGTTTGCCTGAAAGCTGATCTAAATCCAATCCCGTTTTTAACGCTTCCTGAAGTAATGATACCTGGGCTTTGTAAGGAGAAATAACACCGATATTCCTCACCTCTTTCATCATGTTCATTGCTTCTAACTGATTGATGTAATCAGTGAAATGCCGGACCAGTAAATTTGCTTCCTCGCGGTTATAGGTGCTAAAGCTTTCTTCATCCACTTGCTCAAAAAAGCCAGTTCCCGCAGTATCGATAAATTCGACCGGCAAATCCTCGGGAAATATTTTGGCATCGGCTACCCTCATATTGGCTATAAGTCGATCGTCATAGAAAATACGGCTTGGGAATTCCATAATCTGATTATTCATCCGGTACTGCTCCATCAACATAACATCTGCTTTGTTCCGGTCTATGACTTTTTCGAAAAGCGTAATACCAAGTCCTGCCCGGGCTGCGTCTATTGACTTTATCGTAGGAGGAAGCTGGCAGTGGTCGCCCGCAAATATAACCCGATCAGCTTTGATGATGGGAATCCACGAAGCCGGTTCAAGCGCTTGTGCTGCTTCGTCAATAAAAACGGTGCGGAAAGTCTTTCCCTTTAGAACGTAGTTGTTTGCTCCTACTAAGGTTGAGGCCACCACCTGAGCTTTGGAAATAATATCATTGGAGATGAAAAATTCCAGTTGCTGAGCCTCGGACTTTAGTTTACTTGCTTCTTCAAAAAGAAGCCTGCGTTGTTCCCGCTCAGCGTGGCCAAAGTTTCTTTTATATTTCCGGGCAAGATTTCTAAATTCGTCTGCTTTTCTTTTTATGGTTTTAAGTTCTTTATAATATGGGTGATGTGAAATCCTGGCATCAAGCGTCCTGCTTAATTGTTCCTCTGTTACCCGGGCAGGGTTGCCGATTCGTACAACCTCAATCTGTTTGTCGCTTAGCTTCTCAACTAAAAGATCCACAGCCGCGTTGCTGGGGGTGCATACCAGCACCTGCTCTTCTTCTTTTAAAACCTGCAAAATTGCTTCTACAAGCGTTGTGGTTTTCCCGGTTCCGGGAGGACCATGAATAATGGCAACGTCACGAGCCTGTTTCACAAGATTTAAAGCTTCATTCTGTTTCTCATTCAAAGAGGGAACATTTACAGAAGGATTCTCTGTTGTAAACTTTGCTTCTGTATTACCAAGCAGAATGTCTTTTAGTTCATTGACGCGTTTATCTTCTGTCTGAATAAGAAAAGCCATGGTCTGCTCCATTTCTCGGTATGATACCTCGTCGAAAAGAAGCTGCACTCCAAGATATCCATCGTGGATCCAATCGGGAAGCTCATCACTGTTAAGTGTGATAAGCATCTCTTGTTCTTTAACCTGATTTACAACACCATTTACATAATCTTCTTCATCAATTCCTGATGCGTTGGAAAACAGACTAACTGGTTTACCTGACTGAAACTGGTGCGACTCCAGATGCTCTTTCGGTCGGGAAATACGAACAATTGTCCTTTCTCCGGAATTGAATCCTGTTTTTTCTATTTTTACAGGATACCAGCATAAACCTTGTTTTCTGAGTTGGGTGAAAGAAGAATCTTTCAATTTGGCTTTGTACTGCGATAATTCCTCTTCCTTTTCTTGCTTTAAAAGAGACTGGACTTTTTTTAATTCTTCTTCAACGTCTTTACGAGTCATTGCCGGGAAAAGTATTGCCGCAAAAATAAAGAAAATAATTCACCTTAAACAAATGCTGAAAATATAAGGGCACAAAAGCAGCGAAAAATTGGATGTTCTAAATGAAATTTATCATTGACTCACAACCTATTATTTTGTATTTTTATCATGATTTTAAGGATCATTAAATGATGACTTTTTACAATCGCGTTCTGTAATATTATTAAATTTTCCTTATAAATAACCTCCATCATCATGAATGAATATGATAAAATTATAACGGATTGCAAATCTGCCATTGCTCAAAATTCCAATGATTTTGAAGCCTATGAAAAGTGGCGGGAAGCAATAAAAAAACTCCCGGAACCCGATCAGGCACTCGTCGAATATCAAAATACGATTGAAAAGAACCTGGATACACCCGACGCTTACAATGACTATGGCAACCTGCTCTTCGATTTGGAGAGGTACCCGCAAGCCATTGAAAAATATAAAAAAGCCATTGAAAAAGACAATAGCTTCAAATATGCCTATTATAACTGGGGACTTGCCCTTGCAAGACAACAAAAATTTGATGAGGCTATTGAAAAATATAAGAAAACGATTGATATAGACCCCAACTATAAAGAAGTATATAGTAGTTGGGGATTTGATCTTTCAAGTCAACAGAAATTTGATGAGGCCATTGAGAAATACAAGAAAGCGATCGAACTCGATCCAAAGTCTCTTCTTCCTTATACATACTGGAGGGAAGCAATAATAAAACTACCGGCACCCGATATGGCCCTTTCGGAGTATCAAAATACAATTGAAAGGAACCTTAATACACCTGACGCTTATAACGATTATGGCAACCTGCTCCTCGATTTGGAGAAATACCCCCAAGCCATTGAACTATATAAAAAAGCCATTGAAAAAGACAACAGTTTCAAATATGCCTACAATAACTGGGGACTTGCCCTGGCAAGACAACAGAAATTTGATGAAGCGATTGAAAAATATAAGAAAACGGTTGATTTAGACCGCAACTTTAAAGAAGCATATAACAATTGGGGAGTTGCCCTTCTGGAACAACAAAAATATGATGAGGCTATTGAAAAATATAAGAACGCCATTGCAATTGATCCAAAGTATTTTCAACCGTATACAAACTGGCGGATAACGATTAAAAAACTTCCCTCACCCGATCTGGCTCTTATCGGGTATCAAAATGCAATGACAAAGAACCTCGATACACCGGATGCTTACAACGATTATGGAAACCTGCTCCTTGATTTGGAGAGATACCCGCAAGCCATTGAACAGTATAAAAAAGCCATTGAAAAAGACAACAACTTCAAGCATTCCTATCATAACTGGGGCCTGGCTCTGGCAAGACAACTAAAATTTGAGGAAGCGATTGAAAAATATAAGAAAACGGTTGAAATTGACTCCAGCTTTAAAGAAGCCTATAATATGTGGGGATTAGCCCTTGTAGCCTTACAAAAATACGATGACGCCATAGAACAATATAAGAAAGCTATCGAGAAAGACGATAAATACAGTTTTGCATACGAAAACCTGGGTTGGCTATACATTACCTGTAAAAGAAATATTGAAGCAATCGACACCTTTGAAAAAGAGGCTAAAATAGACCCTTCCAATGAAAATGCATATTTTGGTTGGGCGTACGCCCTTGAGAATAGCGGAAGATTCAAAGAGGCTATGGAAAAATATAAAAAAGCCGCCGAACTTAATAAAGATCATGTCTATCCATTTCATAACATAGCTGCTTTATTGGAAAAACTGGGATATTACAGGGAGGCACGGGAAAACTGGCTGGAAGTCTGTAAAGTGTATGAAAAGAACAGTGAAAAAGAATTCAAAAATAATAATCCGGATTATTTTTTATACTACGGAAGTATTTATCAATATTCAAAGCTTAAGGACCTGGATAAAGCAAAAGATATTTACTTGAAAGGGTTGGAACTTAACCCCGATCATACCGGGATTCTCTTCAACCTAATCCAGCTTTGCCAGGCAAAAAGAAATGAAATATCTGAGACCCCGTTAAACCAGGAGGAAAAATATACGAAAACTGAAGAATATAGCACCGCTTTGGATTATTTTCGCCGGGCTGAAAAAATACTAAATACCCAACTTGAAAAGATAAAAAATGCCGATACCCTTGTAGTACTTGGAAATTTCCACAAAGAAATGGAGAATTACAAAGATGCCAGGGATAGATTTGCGGAAGCATTAACATTTGATAAAACGCACGTTCAAGGATTGACAGGCTTGGGTGCTGTTAATATGCATGATGAAAATTATAGAGATGCCATTATCAATTTCAAAGAGGCCTATAAAAACGATCCTGATAACTTCGATTTACGAAGTAATCTGGCCGAAGCCTATTTAAAAAGTGGCAAAATAGAGGAGGCCGAGAAGGAATACAGGGAAATCCTCGATATTACCCCTTATCACATGGATTCGCTTATAGGAATTGGCCTCACCTATATCACCATGGGTGAAGATGCCAATACAAAAAAAGATTACGGAAATGCCGAAGTGATGTTTGCGACCGCCGGGGACTATTACTGTAAAACGATACATCTGATGCAGCACCCTGAAAATGCATCAAAAATCCTTAACAGAAACGAACGGTCCGCTGTGTTTTATTCAAAAGGGTACAATGAGGTAATGATTTACGAAACGCAAAAGAAACATGATTTCAAACAGTTACGGACAGCCTATAATGATTTCAGGAAAGTAGAAAAAGAAACTTCGAATTATTTTAAAGCCCAACGAGCAATAACAAAAACAACCGAAATTTTGGCCCCACCGCAAGGGGCACTTAATAAATGGGGCCCGCGGATTATTTTAGCATTTGTGGCTGTCGTATTTCTCATAGCCCAACTGCTCTTTATTTTTGGCAAACCAATGATTGGTGTTTCCGGTTATATCGTGGATAAAAATAAAATTGAAACGCTTAATCCAGTTAAAAAGCCATTGAACCAAACTGTTGTATCAAAGCTTAAAGAAATAGCAGAACAAAAACTAATCTTTTCTTCTAATGACGATTTTTTAAATAATATCCGGATGGAATTCGGGGATAGCCTTGCGGTGATTTTAAAACCAACAGAATTACTCAAAGGAAAAATGACCATCAAGGAATTTCAATCCTTTGATACAGGTTATTATGTACTTATAACATTTGCGTGTTTGCTTTTCATGATTGCAGGACTCTATCTGGACCAGATTTCCAAACTTAAGGTAGGAGCCATAGAACTCGAGAAAAGTACCATAGATCAGATATCAACTTCAACATCTTTGGGGATATCAAGGTAATTTTGATTTATGATTTATTACCTTTATGATGTTCGATTTTAACCTTGAGGTTCTGGACAGATTAGATTTAGAAAATCGATTTCTTTTTCTTAACTTTATTTATACATGTTGAATTATCTTTATCCAACAAACATCAGCGACTAAAGTCGCTAACAATGAAATATTTATGTTTTTTTTATGGAATTCTATCATCCTTTCGGGCAAATCAATAAAAGCTATATTTAAAAAAGTTAATAATTATTTAATAACTTTTATCGTTCAACACGTACAACCAATTTATAAAAAAAGTAATATTTGTAAAATTTTAAGAAGTAATATCTTGAATTTAATAAACTGAATAATGATTAAACTCAAATTAAACAAGAAAAAAGCAAGAGAAAGTCATGAGTATTAACCATCTCGAAGAAGGCACCACATTAGAAAGCGATGTTCCGCTAGCGCTTTCGGGCTATATTGAAAAGCCCAAGTATTTAAAACTAAGTTTACAAAAAAACAAGAGTCCTGAGTTTTCTATCATCAGCCCACACACGAGAAGATTCATATGCAAACATTTCCCATATGTAAGCGATGAACAATGGAATTCGTGGAGGTGGCAAATCAAAAACAGTTATACCACTTTCAAACAGTTGAACCAGATTGTCGATTTAAAACGGGTAACCGACGAAGAATTGATTGTGGATCCTGAGAAACTTCCACTTAGGATTACCCCCTACTATGCAAGCCTTTTGGAAGGCACTGACGCCAACAATCCAATCGTCAGGGGCGTAGTGCCCAGCATCAAAGAGATGCAATCGTCGCCAGGTGAAGCCTCTGATCCTTTAAACGAGGAGAACTGTTCGCCGGTTCCCAATATTGTTCATCGTTATCCCGACAGGGTATTGTTTCTGGCAACCGGGTTTTGTTCAACTTATTGCCGGTATTGTACCCGGACGCACATGGTTGCAAAAGACAAAATGCACTACGGGAAAGCTGCCTGGCAACCGGGATTAGAATATATACGTAATAATAAAAATATTCGCGATGTGC
>CAYZNC010000336.1:0-7442 GCA_964478555.1 uncultured Bacteroidales bacterium
ACCCTGAGGGTTTAAAGCCAGGCCCTCACAGACCTATCACAGCAATCATTGATCTTGAATCCTGGCTCTAGTGTCTTACACCTTGTTTCTTATATCTTACTTCTCTACTCTATCGAAAGTATCTTAAATTCTGTTCTGCGGTTTACTTTGTAATCGTCTTCACTGCATTTTACTCCTTTGATACACTGATTCAAAGGCATCGTATCGCCATATCCTTTACCAATAATTCTTCCGCGGGCAATTCCCTTTGAAAACAAATACTCAGCTGCCGCTTTTGCTCGTTTATCGGAAAGTGTCATATTCGAAGCGGGTGTTCCGCGGGAATCGGTATGAGAACGTAGCTCTATCTTCATTTTAGGATATTTATTCATGATATCCAACAGTTTGTCAAGTTCCTTGGCGGCATCTTTCCGGATATTGTATTTACCGAGGTCGTAATAAATATTTTCTACCTTGATAACATCTCCTACACAGAATACCGGGAACGACTCGTTGAATATCACGTCACTCACCATTCCACGGGTTGACCGTACAATGGTGTTAGCACTACACTTACTTGCCGCGGCAGAAACAACTACTTTTATGATATAATCCGATTCAGGCAGAAGATCAAAATGAAACACCCCTGTTTCATCACTTTTTGTTTCATTTTTAGACGAATCGGCCTTATTGATGAGGTAGACTGCTGCATTTCCAATTGGATTTTGATTGTCGGCAGAAAAGACTTTACCATTCAGTTGAATTTTGAGCATTTGTTTGATCATAACCAGCTTTATCGTGTCAAGTTCTTCAAGCTGATCTTTCGAAATTTCACTTTTACACTCTTCGTATTTATCTTTAGTTGCTACAAACTGATAGGTGTTAAATTGTTTGATAACGAGTTTCCCAAAACCATTGGCATCAGTAACCTTACTCTCTGGGTCATGATCTTTTGCCGAAACTACAATAGTTGCAGAGGACAGGCCTTGTCTGCTCTTTGCATCTACCACCCAAAGAACAAAATTTCGGGATAAACGTTTTATTTTGTAAATATCATCATTTCCTGATCGATCGGAGCTTATGTAGGCTTCCTTACCTGCCGTTTGGGTAATGTATCCAAAATCGTCGAAGCGGGTATTAATAGGAAAGCCCAGATTTATTGGTTTTGCAAATCCATCCTTGGTTTTGCGGGCGACAAAAACATCAAGACCTCCTAGTCCCGGCAAACCATTCGATGCAAACCATAGGTTACCGTCACGGTCCAAATAAGGAAACATTTCATTGCCCTGACTGTTAATCGCAGCACCTAAATTCCGAGGTTTTCCCCACGTCTTTTTGCCAAGAGAATCCGTAACCCAGTGCGTTACATAAATATCTGTACCTCCAAACCCTCCTGGCATATCTGATGAGAAATAAAGCTCTTGTCCATCAGCACTCAAAGCAGGATGGCCCACGGAGTATTGATCATTATTAAAAGGCAGCGGAATGATGTTTGACCATTCTTTTTTATTATTGTCCCAATTAGCTTGAAATAGCTTTAATTTATTTACGCCTTCGTTGCTTTTGCCAAACCGCCAGTGATAAAAGTTGCTTCGTGTGAAGATAATGGTATCCTGATTTTTATTGAACGTAACTGTGCCCTCGTGATAAACGGAATTAAGTTTTTTGGAAAATGGAACTGCAACCGCAGAATCAGGACATGCAAAGTAAAGATTAAGAAATGAGGAGGATGTCCAGTTATACAAAAAGCGCACCAATGAAAATTTAGGATGTGAACTGGAAAATACAATGCCTTTGCCAAAATAAGCCGGACTAAAGTCGGACGCTTCCGTACAAAATGGCATCTTTCGGATACTGTAGGAGTTCGAATCCCTATAAAATAAGGCCATATTTTGATATGCTGCAGCAAAATCCTTACCTCTCGGGTCGCCGGGTTCCGCTTTATAGTATTTTTGGTACCAATTAACGGCTTGATCATATTTGCCGTTTCGCGATAATGCCTGGGCATAATATAAAAGATACTCGTGCTTGGTAGCGGAAGAATCTACCAGAGTGGCGTAACATCTTTCGGCATTAGGGCTGTCATTAATCCGCCTGTACGAATCCGCAAGTTTACCATAAATTTCATAATTTTGCGGATAACTTTTTAGAAGTTGTTCGTACATGGGTATGGCTTTATAGTAGTCGAAGCGTCTATAATAGCGATCAGCCAACTTTTTTTTCATGATAAAATTCTGTGCCGAAGCAATGGTGCAGATAAAAAGGCCTATTAATATTAACTTTAGCTTCATTTTGACGATTGTTAGAAAAACCTTGGTGTTACAATTTTACCATGAGCATAATCGAATGAGTATTGCAACATAATTTCGTGTGACCCAGTACTAAAGTGATTCAGACTGTTAGTAGCATATTCATATGCGTAACCTAAATATAGTTTGTTAGACAATCTTACCTGACAGAGGAAATCCAATGAGGCCATGCTCCTGTAAGAAACTCCTAAAGCAAGAATATCATAAAACCAAGCAATGCTGTTTAAGTCAATTTCAATGGGAGCACCACTCACATATTTAAATAAAACGGAAGGTTTAAATTTCAAATCCGGTGAAAGATCAAATAAATATCCTGATGTAATTAGGTAGTGATTGGCTAAATCAAGATGAGCGCTCTCCGAATTACTGTACAGCGCCTTTTGTATCGCGTGTCCTGCTATCTCTGGTATTGAAAATCCCGCATAGAAACGGTCGGTATAATAATACATGCCGAATCCAAAAGTTGGCATTAAATCGTGATAATTATTCTGAAAGGCCTCATCACTGATGTCACCATCTGAATATTTAACGATAGTGAAATTGGAGTTATAGAAACCTACACCTGCCTGCACTCCAAGATGAAGAGCGCCTTTCGAGAATTTAATTTTATATGAATAGGCTCCGGTTATGCCTGAATAATTTGTTACACCAATTTTGTCGAACTCCAGGTTGAGACCTATCCCTACTTTTTGATTTTTAAGCGGTGCATCAATAGAAAAGGATCCCGTTTTAGGCGCTCCGGGAATACTGACCCATTGATTCCGGTATAATAAAGTGGTGCTTAAGACATCATGCGACCCGGCATAAGCAGGATTAATAATTAACCCATTAAATACATATTGCGAGTACATGGGGTCCTGTTGGGCAATTGCTGTTAAATTGGCAATGGTGATTATGAGGACCGAGAGTTTAATAATTTTTTTCATAATTTTTTATTCTATCTACCAATAGATACGAAGATTTAGGGCTTAAGGCAGAAAAATTACATGAAAGGAACTTTTCCACTGAGTAAAGAAGAAAAAACGGTGACTAAATTATTTTATCTAACAATTAAAAAATGTCAGTAAAGAAACATGTCCATAGGGAGATGCTTAGTATAGCAAAATCATATTGACCCTTCTCTTCTCCTTTATCTATTTATGGTGATATACCCTATTTTTGCTTTTCCACCATTGTTCAAATTAATAATGTAATAGTATGTGCCATCTGGCAATTTCGAGCTTATGAGCAACCCAATATTGGAAATACCATCCCAATTGTTTTGATACTGCTTATTTTCATACACCAAATTACCCCATCGGTTGAATATTTGAAGGGAAACAGTGAAATTCTCTGCTCCTTTAATAACAAAATAATCATTTTTACCGTCTCCATTAGGTGAAAACCCTTCGGGAATAAATATCTCCGGCGCAGCAATGGTTATAGTTACGATAGCAGAGGATGCTGAGTAATTCTTCCCATCCGATGCGGTCCACCTAAAATTGGTTTCTCCGGTATAATTAGAAGCAGGAATGAAAACCAGCATGTTCAGGTCAATCAAAAGTACTTCTTGACCCACTGTTACATCTACTCCGTTAAGTTGCAATTTACCATTTGCAGGCAACGTTATAACCTGAATTTTAACCAGGGTATCATTGTCCAAGTCGGTGAACATCGAAGTGAAGTCTGTTCTTTCAAAAGATATGCTTTGATTTTCAACGGTTGTCTTGGTAATGTCCGCAATTTGCGGTGCATGATTAGGGGCTGCGGTAACGGTTATGATGATAGTGCCAGTTGCACAAAGTGAAGGTGTTCCATCGTCGCAAATCTGATAAGTAATGGTGTCTGCACCTTTGAAATTCGTACTGGGCGTGTAGATTATATTTCCTGAACCATTGACCGAAACTGTGCCATGTTTTGGATTTATAGAAACGGAGGTGGTTAAAAGATCGCCATCTACATTCGTTATGTTCGATGCTATGTCGATAGTGTTTGCGCCTCCATTTTCAACCATGGTTACCAAAAGAGGAGAAGCATTGATAACCGGGGCATCATTAACTGCGTTAACAGTCATGAATACCGTGGAATTTGAACAATCCTTGTTAGTATCACAAACCTGGTAAGTGAAACTATCACTACCGTTATAATTAGCGGCAGGAGTGTAGGTTATGGTATTATCTCCATTAACCACTAGCGATCCATGATTAGGTCCTGACGGTATAGTTAAGACTAGTCCTCCGTCCCCTAATCCAGTATCATTGGATAAAACATCGATAGTTATGCTACCATCTTCATTAACCGTAGAAGTATCGGGAACTGCCACCGGAATGTAGCTGCCTGCATCGTTATCATCATTGATTACTGTGACATCGTTGGCGTCTAAACCATTGTAATTAATGTCAGCTGAAATGGCAGGTGCAGTCACTATCAAGTAGGTAATATCTCCATCCAGAACGGCATCATTTACTCCAGTTGTAGTAACAGTTTGTGGGACATTCCAATTTGCACTGGTAAATGTCACCGAAGCTGGACCTACTGTACCTTCAGAAACATTATCGCTGGATATTCCAATGGTCACATCACCTGTAGGCTGGGTATTTAAAACAATGTCGAAAAATGCCGTGCTCCCTGATTCGGTGGTATGCCCACTAATTGAAGAGACTGTAATTCCTGGGGTGTCATTATCCACATTTGTAACAGCGACAATTTGATCTGCTAACGGATCGAAATTGTCATCAGAAGATGCATCCACTATACTTAGGGTAACATTATAGTTTATAGAACCATCAGCGACAGCATCGTCAACACCAGTAATAGTTACAGTTTGTGGTATGTTCCAATTGGCAGGAGTGAAGGTAAGGGTAGCCGGCACAACAGAACCTTCGGTAAGATCACCCGAAGTAACACTAATAACCACGTCACTTGCCGGTTGAGCATTGAGTACAACTGTAAAATTGTCTGTAGTGCCTGATTCAGAAGTTAATGCACTTAGTTTATTTAGCGTGAAACCTGCTACATCGTTATCGTCGTTAATTACTGTAACATCAATAGCATCCAGACCACTGTAATTTACATCAGTTGAAGAAGCTGGAGCTGTTACAATTGAATACGTGATATCGCCGTCAATAACATTATCGTCAACACCAGTAACCGTAACTATTTGTGGTACATTCCAATTGATGCTGGTAAAGGTTATCGATGCCGGATTGACGGTACCTTCGAGCGTATTGCTGCTGGATAAATCGATAGTAACATCGGCGGTTGGCTGAGAGTTAAGCATTGCGGTAAAAGTGGCAGTTCCTCCTGCTTCTGTGGTATGACCACTAATGGCAGATAAGGTGAAACCTGCAACATCGTCGTCGTCGTTAATAACCGTAACATCGATAGGATCTAAAGCATTGTAGTTAACGTCTGTCGATGTGGCAGGAGATGTAACAATAGTATAGGAGATATTGCCATCCATTTGGGGATCGTCAACGCCAGTTACGGTGATTGTTTGAGGTATATTCCAGTTGACAGAAGTAAATGTCACACTTATAGGACTTACGGTTCCTTCCGCTAGATTATTGCTGGATATTCCAATAGTCACATCACCCGTAGGCTCGGTATTTAAAACAATATCGAACGATGCGGTGCCGCCTGTTTCATTGGTATGACCGCTAATTGCAGAGATAGTAATGCCGGGGCTATCATTGTCAACATTGGTAACCGCAACAGTTTGATCCGGTAATGGATCGAAATTGTCATCAGAAGAGGCATCCACTACACTCATTGTAACATCGTAGTTAATAGAACCATCGGCAACTGCATCGTCAATACCGGTGATGGTTACCGTTTGAGGTGAATTCCAATTGGCAGCAGTGAAAGTTAGAAAAGCTGGAGCAACGGTACCTTCCGTGATGTCGCCCGACGTAACACTAATAACTACGTCATTTGCCGGTTGTGCATCTAGTACGACAGTAAAATTGTCGGTAGTTCCCGATTCGGAAGTTAATGCACTTAGTTTACTTAGTGTGAAACCAGCCGCATCGTCATCATCATTAATTACATTGACATCACTGGCATCCAAGCCATTGTAATTTACATCAGTTGACGTAGCCGGTGCAGTTATAATTGAGTAAGTGATGTTGCCGTCGATGACATAATCGTCAGCACCGGTAACAGTAATTGTTTGTGGCATATTCCAATTTGCACTGGTAAAGGTCACGGATGGATTTACGGTACCTTCCGCTACATTGCTACTCGATAAACCGATGGTGACATCGGCGGTAGGTTGAGAATTGAGCACTGCTGTAAAGGTAGCTGTTCCCCCTGCTTCTGTGGTATGCCCGCTAATGGCAGAAATGTTTACACCTGCAACGTCATCATCATCGTTAATTACTGTTACGTCGGTGGCATTAAATCCATTGTAATTAGGGTCGGTTGAAGTAGCCGGTGCGGTTATGATCGAATAGGTAATGTTACCATCCATAATATAATCGTTAACACCTGTAACCATTATCATTTGAGCTGTGTTCCAATCCGCCGGAGTAAAAGTTACGCTTGCGGGACTGACGGTTCCTTCAGCAACATTGCTACTAGATAGAGCAATGTTAACATCAGCCACAGGCTGCGAGTTAAGTACAATCGTGAAAACTGCGTTTCCACCTGCCTCCGTGGTATGCCTGCTGATAGCGGATACAGTAATACCTACTATATCGTCGTCGTCGTTAATAACAGTAACATCGGAAGGATTGAGATTATTGTAATTTGGATCTACTGAAACGGCAGCGGCAGTTACGATTGAATATGTTATATCTCCATCTACAACTGCATCATCAACACCGTTAGCGGTAGCAGTTTGCATTGTGTTCCAGTTTCCTGGGGTAAACGTCATGCTTGCCGGGTTTATCGTTCCTTCGGTTAAATCATTGCTGGTTAATCCAACTGTAACATTTGCTGTTGGCTGTGAGGTAAGTACCATGGTAAATGTTGCCGTACCGCCCGCCTCTGTGGTATGCCCACTAATTGCTGAGACAGTGAAACCTGCAACATCATTATCATCATTAATAACCGTTACATCGCTTGGATTTAGCACACTATAATTGCCATCCACTGAAACAGCAGCCGCTGTGACGATAGAATAAGTTATATTACCATCCATCACGGCATCGTCCACGCCTGTTACAGTTACCG
>CAYZNC010000337.1:0-7404 GCA_964478555.1 uncultured Bacteroidales bacterium
TTCGCCATTGCGAAGGAAGTATAGCGAGCGATGAGCACCTGCATAGTGTACCTCATGCTTTTTAGGGTTATATTTCAAGAGAGCGATGTCCATACCATCACGTCCCTGGGCATCTTCCCGGTTTTGTTTTAGTGTATCGCGAACGCCGTTGTGCAATAGATCACACACCTCGGCTGCAGAATATTCGCGTTCGTGGTCAACAATATTATTAAGAATGAAGTAACCTACAAAAGATAGCAATGCTCCGGGCACTCCGTGACCTGTGCAGTCAACAACCGCAATATAGATCAGATCCTCATGTCTGAAGAACCATGGGAAGTCTCCACTAACTACATCGCGCGGTTTGTATAATATAAATGATTTGGGCAGGTATTCGCGTATGAAATCGTTATTGGGCAATATGGCAGACTGGATTCGCTGGGCGTAATTAATACTGTCCTCAATTTTCCTGTTTTTGTCTGCAATTTCAAGTTCGATACGTTTGGCTTCGGTAATATCGTGCCCTACAAAAAGTACTGTTTCAAGTTCATTATCACTGAATTCAGGTATGGCATCGAGGCTCATAATACGTTCGGAAATTTTCTCACCAAGTTGAACAGGAATGGTAATCTGATTATTATATTTATTGGGTGTTATTTTAATTTCTGTTAAAGTACTCTTAAAATATTCGAGTAATTGCTCCGGCATAGAAACGTCATCGATGGTTTTGTTCATCAGATCAATACTTTTTGTTCCAATGTAATCCTCTACTACAGGGTTTGCATAGAAGAACATGCCATTAGAGTTCAGTCGCAGGATCATATCAAGCGAATTTTCGGAGAGCGATTGCATTTTACTTTTCATGCGCTCTTCTTTTTCAGCCCGCCTGCGTTCGGTTATATCCTGTGAGTTGAGTATGATACCATTAATAGCGGGATCCGACAATAGATTGCGGCCTGTGCTTTCCAGAAATATTTTTTGTCCATCCTTTTTCATGTAAGTATACTGGATGGTTACAGGTTCCGTGGGCTGATCCAGTACCAGTTTAAACATATTCCGCACCTCTGCTTCTCCTTTCCTGGTGAGACGGTCGAGGTCCTTACCATTCATCATATCTTCGGGTGTGAACCCCAAAATGCTGGTTACAGAAGGGCTTATAAAGGAAAGCTTGAGACTATCGTCATAAATGGAAATAATTTCAGAAGCATTATGAAGTAGTGAATGCAACCTTTTCTGGGCATTCTCCACTTCGTTGACCTGCATTGCCAGGTTTTCGTTCGAACGTTGTAATTCTTCTTGTGTGGCTCGCATTTCTTCTGCACTTTGGCGCAACTGCTCTTCGTTTTCTTTTAACTCCACCGTCATCTGCCTTGATTCCTCGAGGAGCCATTCGGTTTTTTTATTTATTCGAAGGTTAAAGATGGTACGGGCAATGATTTCCGCAAGTTCTTTGGTAAAATGGAGTGTGAGTTCCGGTAATTCGTCGAGCAGAAAAGCAAATTCAATGACGCCCTGGAGCTTTTCGTCCGATACCAAAGGAACAATCAGTATACTTTTGGGCTTTTGATCACCTAAAATACCTGAAGTAATGGTTATATAATCTTCAGGAATTTCGGTTCGGTAAATACAAGCCATTTCGTAGGCACACTGACCTATAAGTCCCTGCCCAACTTTAAATTCCTGGGTTATATATTTTCTGCGATTATAGGCATAAGTGGCAATGTTGGTAAGCACTTCCGTATCTTCGTTGAAAAGATAGAAGACGCCCTGTACCGCATTGGTGTATTTAATAAGCGAAACAAGAGTTTCATAAGAAAGGATATCGATTTGATTGTGAATTCGCAGGATATTGGAAATTTGTTCTTTCCCTGCAGCAATCCAGCTTTGTTCAGCTTCTTTACGGGTATTGAGCACAAGGTTATCCCGCATCCGCAGTAGCGATCTTCCTAGTGTATCCTCTTCTCCATAAGGCTGGAAGGGAGATGTATAATCTCCTTTACCTATTCGTTTGGCAAAATCAGCATTTTTATGAATAAGTTCTTCCCGCTGTTTTATTTTTTCCCTGAAGAATTTTTTGTCTTTATCACGAACAACATTTATCAGAAAAATAACCGTACCGGTAACAAAGGGGGCTAAATCTATAAAAAACAGGCTAGGATGGCTAACATGGATGTCAATGAATGTTTTAAACGTTACCGGGTAATGACTGGCTATAATGTCAATCATCCAGGCACAAACAGGAACTACAATGCCCAATGTCATCCCAGTTGCAACATTGTGCATCTTTGTATTATCAATATGAGTCAGTTTTACCGACATACGTTTACTTTACTTTTTTAAGAGTTTTACGATGGCATCGGCCATTTTCTTCGAAATTGCTTCCAGTGCCTTTTGTTGTCTCTCCGTTATGGTTTCAAATGTTGCATATTCAATTACACCAACAACTTCGTCCTGATGTTTGATGGGCAAAAAGACCAGCTGTTTAGGTAAACTTTTACCCAATCCCGAAACAATGGTCATGTAATTATCGGGCACATTATTCAGTACCACTAAGGTTTTGTTTTTTACCGACTGACCGGGAAGAGTTTCACCCGATTTAAAAGGTTCAGGCTTATGATCAGAGAAATAAGCATACGTTGCAGCACACTCAAAATTATCTTTTTTCGACTGTTTTGTGTAAAAGATACCCTGAACTATATTGAAAGTTTCTGCGATGTTTTGTAATACTTGATCGGTATACTCGTCAATTTTGGTTGATTCGGTAGGCAATAGTGACTCAATATCTATTTTTTTCTCAACTGTCTTGTCGATAATATCAGCAATATTTTCGGTTTTTTCTATTTCCTTTTCCGCCATGAAAATCCTATCCAGGTCATTTATTTTTAACTTCATAGTAAATAAAGCAAAACTGAAGATGGCAGTTCCCAATAACATGGCCAGAATGATCCAAAGGCTTAATGATCCGGAAATACCAGTACGATTAGCTTCTATAAATAGCATCAGTACTGTAAACAGGAACAGTATGAAAATTGTAACAAGTATCATTTTTAGTATACGGTCCATATTCTTCATTGTATCTTTAGAAGAAATTTAATCATTTGATCGGTATTAAAAATATGATCGATTTTAGTTAGTTTAATCGCTGCTTCAGTCATGGTTTTAACCTGGCATTCGTTTGGGTCCTGAACAATGGTAATCCCGTTGTATTCTTTAACTTTTTGCAGACCTAAAGCTCCGTCACTGTTAGCTCCTGATAAAATAATACCAATGAGCTTGTCGCGGTATGTTTGTGCCGCAGTGATGAAGGAGAGGTCGATGGAAGGCCTCGAATGGTGAACAGGTTCTTCAGTTGACAATGCAATACGGTTCCCCATTTCGATGTACATATGGTAGTTTGCCGGTGCTAAGTAAGCCCTGCCGGGTTTAATTTGCTCTTTGTCGTCAGGTTCAATGACGGGAAGATTCGATTTTAACGATAAGGCTTCCAAAAAACCGGAGCGAACGTGTTTAAGCCTGTGCATACTTAGTAAAACCGGTATACTGAGTGTCTTTGGCAAAGAACTCAATATTCTTGTTACTACCTGGAAACTTCCGGCCGAACCACCAATTACAATCGCTTTGTACATTATACCTTAGGCTTATAAATACTTTCAGTTTTATTAATTTGTATAAATTCGTTATTCCCGTAATAGTTGTTAACCGATTCTTTGGTTCCAATTACCAAATAACCGTTGGGCGATATAGCATTAAAAAGCTTTTTAAAAATACGGCCTTGTAATGTTTGGTTAAAATATATCATTTTATTACGAAACAAAATTAGCTTAATACCCTGTGGAACCGGTTCCAGAAATGCATTTTGCCTAAAGAAATTAACATTTTCAATAAGCGAAACATCGCGAAACAGGTTGCCATCCCTGGAAACCACGTATTTGGACAATTCAAACTCCCCATTTGCCCGGATGTAATTATCGGTACTGATATCGATTTTACCATTAGAGAAGAATCCTGATTTTATGGTTTCTATACTCTTATTACTCAGGGAAGAAACGATGATCTGTACTTTTTTAAGTAATCCCATTTCGTTTAATACGATGGCCAGCGAAAACAATTCATCGCCGGAAACCGAATTAGGAAGCCAAATTTTAAATCCCGCGCCTTCACTAATCAAATCGGGAATTATTTCATCCCTGAGAATTCGCCAGACAGAAGGATCACGGAACATTTCAGTGGAGGGTACCGCCAACAGATCAAGAAACTGGTCAAAGAACACTTTATTACTCACAAGTTTATTTATGAGTAAATCGGGATATTTCAGGTTAAATTGTTCTAAAATGCTATCTATACGTCGTTTGAAAGATATTAAAGTGTAATCGGAAAAGTCGTAGTTATACTTTTCAGCAATAACGTTGATGATATTTCTTGTATCTACTATTCCGATTTCGGGCATAATACCTTTTATTAAATAAATCAGGCTTGGTTTTGAAGCCCTTTAAGTCTTTCAATTTCTTTGTTCGCTTCTTCCAAAACCTGATATTTCAGTTTTTTTTCAGTTATATCGTGAGCCAGAAGATAGATGCATTTTATGTTTCCCTTCTCATCTTTAAAGGGAATCAGACTTGTCATCAGCCAACTTTCGTCGCCTGTAGGTTTTGTTCGTTTTATAATTCCTTTATAGGTTTTATCATTCAATACTTCGCTCCAAATTACCTCAAATTGCTTTAATTCGTCGGGTCTCAGAAACTTGCGATAATCTTTGCCGATCAATTCGTCCATGTGGTATCCTGTTATTTCAGCATAGTAGTCGTTTACTTCTAAAATAATAAGATCGGATGACAATTCGCAGACAAGAAACCCCTGCATAATGATTTCTCTAAAATTGTCAAAAGCAGCGTCCAGTTTAATTAGTTCTTCTTCTTTTGATTTCAGGGTTTGTTCCAGTACTTTGTGTTCAGTTATGTTAGTAGCAATACCCAGCACCTTGTATGGTTTTCCTTCATGCGAGAGGATAGGAGAATAGTGCATTTCGAGATAGATTTTTTGATTTTCATCAGGTTGAATTAATTCGTTCCTGGTGATGACCCTGCCGAGTTGCAACTCATGAAAAAGGTTAGAGAATTCGTCAATTTCGGAGTTAAAAACAAAGGTACTTTTAAGATATTTTCCAATCAATTCATCGCGATGCATTTTGATAATGGAAGCGAATTTCTTGTTAACCTCAATAACACGTCCTTCCATGTCTGTCTGAATTACCAGGGCTGATGCATCCACGGCACTTGCGAGGCTGTTTATTTCAGCTTCGCGACGAGCAGCTTCTTCCTGGGTAGCCTGTAACTCTTCGAGATTTTGACGCATTTCCTCTTCCTGTTGCGACATCTCTTCTGCTTGCTTTTTCGATTGCTCAAGCAAACGGGTAGTGTTAATATTTATTTTAACAGTAGCATAGGTTGTGGCTATGCTTTGGGAGAGTTTCTCGACAAAGTCGATCTCAAAAGGTTGAAATACGCTGAACGAAGCAATTTCAAGTATACCAAAAATGTTTTCTTCAGTTTTCAGTGGAACAATTAATACACATCGTGGCGCAGCATTCCCTAACCCGGATGAAATTTCGATGTAATCTTCAGGAATATCGGTAACAAAAATAGTCTGTTTTTCCTGCGCACATGTTCCTACTAATCCTTCGCCCAAAGCGATGCGCTTCCTGATGAATTTTTTACGATCGAATGCAAATGCCGATAATAGTTCCAGATGAATATCACCCCGGTCTTCGTCGTTGTATAAAAATACTCCGCCTAAGTCGGCATTTAAGTATTTAACAAGGTTAACAATAATTTCGTCTGACAGATTAGCCAGGTTGTCAGTCTGCATGCGCAGTATTTCACCAAACTTAGCGAGTCCTTCGTTAGTCCAGGTTCGCTTTTTTTCTTCTATTTTGTACTTATTATCTTCGTCTTCTGCCTTTTTCAAACTTTTTTCTATGTCGAGCAATGCGTTTGCTAAAGTATCATATTCACTTAGCGGAACAAGTGCGTTGTCTATTTGGCCGGAGGCTAATTTTGAAGCATAACGTATCTTCTCACGCAGGCTGGCCACAAAGTTGTTCAGTAATTCAGCGATATCAGATAAATCGCTTTTTGTTGAGAGTTTAATGGCCGAAGGTAATTTGCCGAGAACTAATGTGGACGAAAAGTCTTTAATATCGTTAATACCTTGATAAAGTTTGCTTGAGAATCGTGAGAAGAATGCCAGATAGATTACCGCAAGTAGTACAATCAGCAGGGACCGGCCTACAAATGAAGCGAAAACTTCCTGGTTGATATTGGATCTTATTTCGTCGTATACATCAATGGATTTATCATGTATAATTCCCGTGAGCAGGTCTACCTCGCCAATCATTCCAGCGCCACCAGCTAAACCAATCTTGATGTCATTTTTTTGGATTTCGAGCGATAAGGCTGCGTATGTTTCAAGTTCCTTGATGAATTTTAATATATCATTTTGGGTTAACCCCACAGCACAAGCCCCATCTTTAACATTTAACGAAATGATCAGTGCATTAATGTGTTCTATAAGCATTTGCATTTGATCATTCGTTTTGTTCAGTTGGTATTGGTTTTGGAGTTTGATGATGTTAACGACGTTTTCAGATAGTGCAGCATTGTTATAACTTGCAGCTAATTCCTCAAAGTAATTACCAAATCTCTGCCATTCACCGGATTTACCGGTAGTATACAAACCTCTGTCTAAAATAGCCTGTTTTAATCGCGCGTATCTGGTGGTTAGTTTATCACAGTCATTTTTTAAGCTGGCTATTTTTGTACTGGTCTTTGCCTGTGTAGTTAAGTAATTGCACTTGTTAATACTGTCCAGTTCTGTTTTATACAAAGCAACGGCATAATTAAGGCTATCCAGAGACGGGCTTTTTTCGGAAGTATAAAATTTATCGTTTAACAGGTCTTTCTGGAAGAATTGGTTATGCAGTATGATAATGTTATTAGGAATAATGTAAGTCTGGTTAACAAGGTTGTCATAACTGATCGTCTTCTGGGTGTAAAACAGATTATTGTATTGTAAAACCAGGAACAGGATAAACAATAGTGCGATTATCACTGTTAAGTGAAGAAATTTTTCTTGTATAGATCGAAATATTCCTATCATTGGTAATTTAGCTTTGTTCAAAATTCGTTGTTATCATTTTCATTGATTAAAGTTAATCATAAAAAATGAACCTTACTATGAGCTTTTGCCCCTAAATCCCCTAAAGGGGACTCCTCCTTACACACGATATGTTGGGTAAGCTTACGCCAACTGGGCGGATTGGGGGTAAATTAAGGACTATTTAAACATCTTCATCTTTTAACTTAAATTTGTTTTTTTTCATCTTATTTCTTCAAATATAATCGGTTATGTGCTATTTAAAAAATTCCG
>CAYZNC010000338.1:0-7401 GCA_964478555.1 uncultured Bacteroidales bacterium
ACCATCGTAGAAGGGGCTAGGGTTGATTCAAAAACGATCAGTGGGATTTTGGCCGCCGGCTTTTTCTGCAATGCTTCCGCAAGACTGGTAAGCCCTCCAAATAAGGGGACATAATCGGGTGCAAGTCCGGCTTTATCAGTTTGGATTGCGACCAACACAACGTCAGCATCTGAAAGAGCATTATAATCCCAACTAGCGCTCAGAATACCATCCTTCACGTTTTTTTCTATTATTTCATTGAGACCGGGCTCGATGCCACCTATAACGGATTTTCCCCGGTTAATGGCGCCTACTTTCCAACCGGAATTACCGGAATTTCTTTGAACTACACAGACCTTTGCAGGGCTATTGGTGCCGATTTTTATCCGGGCATTAGCCAACAGAGCAGCCATGGGCATTCCCACAATACCAGGTCCTATTACGCCTATCTTTTCAACTTTCCAATCCAATTGGGTACCATCCGACAATGTAAATTTCATTTGTTAAATGTTTAGTAGTAGTGATCATACACTTTTACTTATCAATAAATCTCCTGTACCATAATTCCAAACTTAACATACCCCAAAGCTGGCGGCTAAAAGGATGTTGAGAGGTAATAAGTTTTTCAACTTTTTTAGATTCAAAGATTCCTCTTTGCTTACTTTTTTGAGATAGTAAAGTGTCGGTTATAAAGTCCTTAGCTTCATTTTTAGCCCAAAGATTAAAGGGAACCGGAAATCCCATTTTATCTTTACGGTTGAGAATGAGTGGTGGTAAATAATCTCCAACCGCACGCTTAAGAATGTATTTCATTTCTGCACCTTTAAATTTCATGGCTGGAGGCATTGATGCAATTAGGTCTACTATTCTCCGGTCGAGTAGTGGTACGCGTGATTCTACGGAAACCGCCATGCTCATTCGGTCTTCGACTTGTAATAATGCCGGAAGGCTTCCAAACATATCAAAATGGGTCATTTTATTAAAGTAAGAAAGCGTATTCGGATCATTAAAAAGCTGTTTAAAACGACCAAAGATGTCTTCTCTTATGTAATCATCCAGAAAATCAGCGGTATAACAATCCAACGATCCTTCCATTCTGTCAATTAAATAGAAGTACCTTTGGTCCATTGATTCAAAGGACTCTTTGGCTAAAAAAGTTTTGAGCATGGGTAGGTATCGCTTAATATACGGTAAGTTCGGAAGAATTGACCGCAACGAAACGATATGCTCCCCTTCCTCGGTAGTTTCAAAAATGGCTCCTTTGATGGCCTGCTCCAAATAAGCGATTACGTACCTGGCATATCCGCCAAAAATTTCATCGCCTCCCTGGCCTCCCAACACTACTTTTACATTTCCGGCTGCCAATTTGGATACCATAAACTGGGGGAATACACCGGGTCCGGCCACTGGCTCGTCCAAGTGATATATCAATGTTGGGAGCAAATCAATGAAATCTTTAGCCGTCGGATAGATTTCATGCGACTTAGCATTACTGGCGGCAACAACCTCGCGAATATATGTGGTCTCGTCAAATTCAGGGCCTTCTTTAAATGCGCCTGAAAATGTTAAAAGCTGTTGTGATAAATTTTTGGAGGCAATCATGGTCACCAGACTTGAATCGAGGCCACCGCTTAAGTAGGTACCCAAAGGGACATCACTTCGCAATTGAATACGAATGGTATCCTCAATCAAATGGCGTAATTCTGCAATAAAAAATTCCTCGGTATGAAACCTGTCCACACTAAAATTGGGAGTCCAATATTTAATAAGGTTAGTTTCTAAGCTATTGGAGTCGATAATCATGTAATGACCAGGCGATAGCTTACCGATATTTTTAAATAAAGTACAATCCCCTAAAATGAATTGAAAGGTAAGATAATCGTGCAGTCCCTGTTTGTTCACTTCCGCAGCAACAGCGGGATGTTCAAGCAATGCCTTAATTTCAGAAGCAAATAGAATGCATTCGTCATTTTTAAAAAAATAGAGCGGCTTTATGCCAAAATGATCACGCGCCGCAACTATCTGATTACGGATTTTATCATAAATAAGGAATGAAAACATTCCATTTAACTGGTTAATGCTTTCACAACCATATTCTTCATACATCTTTAAAATAACTTCCGTATCAGAATTTGTCCGGAAAGCATGTCCTTTTCGCTTTAAATCATCCCTTAGTTCAATGTAATTATATATCTCACCATTAAAGACGATCACATGATTATTCGTAGTCATCGGTTGGTGACCGCTGGCTAAATCGATAATGGAAAGACGCTTATGATAAAAACCTATGGTGTTTTCTATAAAGTGGCCTTCATCATCGGGTCCACGATAGGAGATAACCGAAGCCATAGACTTTAACACGTTCAAATCTACGGCTTGGTTTTTATTTATGATTCCTGCAATTCCGCACATAAAATATAGACTACAAAGCTTAGAAGCACAAAATAACAATAATATAATTGAAATTTCAAATTGATAAATTACTATATAATAAAATTTTAGCTATTTAAGATGATAGTTTTTGCAGGTTCATCACACAAAATTTATCATTTATCAAATTCAATACTTAACTTTTTTTTTGATCAACGTATACAATGCTTGGGTAAACATCTGTTTTGTCGTGATCAACACGTTTTTTTAATATGCTAATAGTCTATATCTTACAAAAATTTTTAAAAAAATGTTCGATAAAAATACTCTATCTTTATCCCGAGAAAAGAAACTAACAAGTCGTTTAATTAGCAAATAAAACCTAATTATTATGATAGAACCAGGAGAATCTAACAATATTTTTCAGAACGTAACTAAAGGCTCTATGAAAGAAAATTTTCAAAGACGTTTAAATTTTTATAATGAGGTTTACACGGGATTTAAAGGAAGAAAGCTAGCTTTTCAACTTAAGGAGAAAGCTCCACAAGGTCCTCATGATGTATTAATTAATAATTTCCCCGAGGTCAAAACTAATCCAGGCAATAATGTATTAATTAGCACATTACGTAAAGAAGCCGGTTTTGAAATACTGGATTTTCTTTCTTCTCATTTTTCATTGAATAACACGCAACAAATCCTGTTTACTTCAAAGTGTGAGAAGTTACGGGATCAGGTAGATTATAATAATATTCGTGCTATCATTAACCTGGAAAAGGTAAATACCCATAAAGACATTAACCAATGGTTTCGTTCAATCAATAAACTTCTTCCTGATCAGGGTTTTTATGCAGGATGTGTAGAAACCTATGATAACAGAAAGAACAAAATAAGTCGGCAGTACGGAAACATTATAGCTAAAGTAGTTTGCTTTGCGGATTTCGTCTTTAACAGAGTTTTATCCAGACTACAATACACCAAAAGGTTTTATAACTTTGTTACTAAAAATAAATACAAGGCCCTTTCCCTGGCTGAAACGCTGGGTCGCTTTGTTTATTGCGGTTTTGAAATCATTGACTTCAAAGAGATCAATGGATTTAAATACTTTGTGGTAAAGAAAAGCAGTGAGCCGAAAGATTGCAATATCGTTTCAGAGGCTTTGATTTTTCCTATGGACCGGATTGGTAAGAATGGAAAGTTGATAAAAGTTTATAAGCTTCGTACCATGCATCCCTATTCGGAATTTTTGCAGGATTTTATTGTTAAACGTAACGGATATAATCATTTAGGCAAACCTGCTAACGATTTCAGATTAACAGCGTGGGGGAGAGTATTCAGAAAATTATGGCTTGATGAAATTCCTCAAATTATCAATGTACTAAAAGGTGATTTGGCCATCGTAGGGGTACGACCACTTTCACAGGTACGTTTTAATCAATTTCCCGAAGACTTAAAAGAGGAAAGGATAAAACATAAACCTGGTTGTATTCCTCCTTACGTATCACTGTGCATGCCAGATTCGCTAGGTAATATAGAGGCTGAACGCATTTATTTGCGCGAGAAGTGTTATGACCCCTATTTTAACGATGTGAAATATTTTTTAATGGCAATTTACAATATCATCACTAATAAAATCAGGAGTAAATAGCTGGTCCAGTACTCCCGGTCGTTGAGCGGAGTCGAAACGAAATTTGTTTTAAATAGAAATCGCTCAGGGAACACTTAGACTATGCTTAGTGTCCGATTTGGAACCCATAAACATATAAAAAAATCAACTTATTCGATTAAAACGAGCAAGTTGATTTTTGTTTTTATAAGTTGACTACCTGTGTCTGCAGCGTAGCAACAATATCGTTGATGAAATACCCAATATTTCCCAATTTGCAGAAATACCAACCTTAAAGAGCTTAGTTGTTGATAATTAATGGTTTGCAATTGGCAATATTTGTTGTATATTCGCGTTAATTGATAAGACCTTTTATATTTTTGTTTAAGGTTTTGTTTTATGTAATCAAACAACGGTATAAATGAAATTTGTCAAACATCCTATAATGAAACTCTTGGTTATTTTTTTACTACTAATCAATTTCATTTATTGTCACAAAGCTACACCGGAAGCAAATACCGGAGAAGTGGTATTTCCGGGCGATACCACTTTTCTTAATACCTACGTTAAGGATAAACCTCGTCTCATACTGACTAAGGTACAAATTCAAAATCTGAAGGCCTTGGCAAAGAAGGATACCCTGCTCAATAAATATGTAATCGAATGCGTAAACAATGCTAAAAACCATTTAAACGATGCCCTTCCTGTGTATTCGAGCGCCGGAATTCTAACGCAAAGTCAGGATGCCCTCAATGTGATCACTACCTTAAGTTTTGCTTATCTATGGACAGGTGAACAACCATATGCAGAAAAAGCAAAACAGATAATGCTAGCGGTCTCAGCCTTTCCTGATTGGAATTATAACCATTTTCTGGATGCAGCCGTTATGGGTACTGCTGTATCATTAGGTTTTGACTGGCTGTATGATTATTATGACCAAAAAACGAGAGATATCCTTATCCAGGCACTAATCAAGAATTGCCTTGATCCGGGAAGAAAAGCTTTTGTTGAAAATGCTTCTTATGGTACATGGATTAATGCAAATACGAACTGGAACTTTGTTTGCAATAGCTCATTAATTATTGCTTCCTTAGCTATAGCAGAATGGCATAGAGAATATGCCGACGTTATTATTCCATACGCTTTAAAATCTTTTCCTTTGGCAATTAACGAATTTGCTCCGGATGGGTCCTGGTTCGAAGGCCCACTTTATGAAAAATTCTCGCTGGATTTCTATTCCTATTGCGTATCTGGCTTAATGACTTCGTTAAATAATACATTCGGGTTAACTACTTATCCGGGATTAAGTAAGGCGGGCGACTTTTTTATCTCCACACATGGCCATAGCGATTATTTGCTTTGCTTCTCAGACATAAACGAAAAGTCCAAGAGACCTGTATCTCCCAATTTATTCTTTCTGGGTAACCTTTTTAATAATGCCGCATTGATCAATAATGAGCACGAATTTTTAAAATCAAAAGGAGCTACTGTTTTTCATATTATTTGGTATAAGCCATCCACCGGTATATCTCTGATTGAAAATAAGGTTTTTGGCGGTTCTGTTAAATTTGTATTCTTTAATGATAAAAAATATGGAGCTAATTCCATTTACATGGGAATAAAAGCGGGTGTTAATAATCTGCCGCATTCTCATTTGGATTTGGGAAATTATGAACTGGATGCTTTGGGTGTAAGGTGGGCCAGAGATTTGGGCTTTGATGATTATAATCTGACTGGTTATTGGTTTTATGGGGTTGGCGGTCAACGATGGACCTATTACCGGTGCGGATCGTTAAGTCATAATATACCAATCATCAATGGTTCCAATCAATATGAATTAGCCTCTACCTCTTTTATCCGTTCCAATATCAGGGTAGATCTTCCGTATTGTATCGCAGACTTGTCAGATGCCTATAAAACATATGCTAACAGTGTTACAAGAGGTATCAAATTAATAGATGTCAACAGAAGTGTAGTTGTACAGGATGAATATTCGTTATTAGCCGATCAGGAGTGTTATTGGGGTATGACCACGGATGCAGCCATAACCATTGTAGATACAAAAACTGCTAAACTAACACTTAACGGGAAAGAACTATATGCAAAAATGATATCTCCTGCCAATGGCACTTTTTCGGTAGTGTCGGCCTCTCAGGCTTCACCACAGAACCCCAATACGGGGGTTAGCCGTTTAATTGCCAGGAAACCCAAAGATGGAGTGCTTAATTTTTCCATAACCGTTCAATTGTCACCTAATTGGAATGGATATTATTCTCCCAATTCAACTTTAGTTCCTTTGAGTCAGTGGCAATAAAATTATACCAAATGCACAAAAATGTAGGAAAAGCATTATCTGCCGGAAGAAAATTGTATAGAAAAGTTTCGAACACCAGTCACAATTTTGAAATTGCTGAAGGAAATTTTGAAGTTGAAGGTGAAGTCGCTTCTGATCTGATAAGAAGCAAATTATTAGGTAACGAATCTGCGATGATTTGTAGATTTGGCTGTTTCGAACTGAATTGCGTTTCGAATTACATACGCCCGCAAAACCCCTTATATAAAAATGCTTTTGATTTTATGAGAGGCAGGATAAATTATTTCTGGTGGGAAAAAATATTTGAAAACATGTCCGTAAATGCCGGATTTTTCCCGGCAAATTATACGATGATCGAAAGGTTTTGCAAGCTGATGCTGGATGATATGCGATATGTGGATATTTTGGGCTCCTGGCTTAAGGAAGAGTCACTATTTGAAAGAGAACTTTCGCAGGCAGTAAAAATTCCTTTGTGCGATCTGGAACCCTTTAATCATAAAAATCCATGGAGTGAGGCGTTGAAAGATAAGACTGTTCTTGTCATTCATCCTTTTGAAGAAAGTATAAAGATGCAATACCATAAAAGGGCTTTGTTATTTGAAGATAAAAGAATACTTCCGGATTTTAAACTTGAGACGATAAAAGCAGTGCAATCCATAGCCAATAACAAAACAGATTTTCAGGATTGGTTTGGTGCGTTAGATTTTATGAAAGATAAAATTACCAATACAACGTTTGATATCGCAATTATTGGTTGTGGGGCTTATGGCTTTCCATTGGCCGCTCATGTTAAACGAATGGGTAAGAAGGCTGTTCATTTAGGTGGGGCAACACAGTTGTTATTCGGTATTAAAGGTAAACGGTGGGAGGAGCAGCCTTATACAGCCAAATTAATAAATTCTTATTGGGTAAATCCTTTGCCAGGTGAATATCCGCAGAATTTTACGAAGGTCGAGAAAGGGTGTTATTGGTGAAAAAGCTTTAAACCCAATTACGCATTAGAAAAATTAACTGGTAAATTAACTTGATATTCATATAGCGACGAAGTGGATGTGTTTGTTGCACAACTCAATGCAAAGCAAATAATGAGATTCCTCCCGCTGGTACCAATGACAGATTTATATAATTTGCATAT
>CAYZNC010000339.1:0-7396 GCA_964478555.1 uncultured Bacteroidales bacterium
AGTTAACACAATTACGCCTAAAACAGTGTACCCTGCACCACAGTGAAATCGACAGGTACTACTTTTTTAAGATTCGGGTACCAGAGGTAACCGGTTACATCTTTGTTGTTCATTTGCCTGAGATATTGCATATAATTCCTCACCTGCCACAAGTGAGAAGGGTGTTCTGATTCGCCAAATTTATAGTCAATCACAACCACCTTTGTTCCCTTTACCAGTACCCTGTCAGGCCTTGGTATCATTCCTGTTTTGAGCAAGATACCGGTTTCCGTCAACACCTCCCAATCAGACGAAAACCAGTCAGAAATGGGTTTGTGACTAATTGATTCTTTAATTTTCGAGTTAAGTTTTGGCAGGTCGTTCTTTTGAATTTTTCCTTCCAGCAACAAAAACATCAGCGCATTGTCGATGTCATCCCTGGTTTTAATCCGTTGGAAAACTTCGTGCATAATCCTGCCCGCATTGATTCTTGAAGCCAGCATTTCTCCTTCCTTCGTGAAATAATCCTTAGCCTGAACAACCTGCTTTACAACATCTGAAACAGGCCTTACGGTATACGTATTATCCAGTTCTTTGATTTCTGTGGCCGGTGCTTTTTTCTCTAGTAATGGTAATGCTCCAAAAACCAAGTGTTTATCAATAAGGTTCCAGTAATCTCCTAATCTTATAGCAGGGAATTTCTGAGAGGAATCAAAAAACTGATTATCGATAGCTGTAGTAATTAAGGTACCTACATTGTCAATCGCTTCTTTCTCCTGCTCGGGAACGATAACGTAAAAAGCATCAATAGCCCTCGTAAAGGCTACATATAAAAGGTTTAAATTATCGATGTACGATAACGCCTGTTCTTGAATATAATCGGAGCTAAAAATGGTACTTTGCAAGCTCTTATTAAAATTTAAGGGAACCATATCAATTATATTAAAGGGTTCCTTGTTGGTTTTGCACCAGATGATGCTGCTCCAACCTGCTTTCATAAAACTCCAGTTAGCAAAAGGTATAATTACAATCTTAAATTCTAATCCCTTGGCACTATGCAATGTCATTAAACGAATAGCATCCTGATCATCAGGCATATTTAAAACACGCTTATCCTCGTTTTCTTCCCACCAATAAAGAAAAGAATTTAAATCGGAGGATTCCCTGCGTGTGTAATCCATAAGCATATCCTGAAAAGCCTGAATAAATGGCAATTCGTTTTTTAACTGTGATAACCCGAAGTACAAAATAATCATATCGCAAAGCTCATACACAGGATAATGCCTTAAACTTTTCTGCTTGAAGAATGATTCAATTTTTTCCGGAATATGAACATTACCGGCATTGTCAAACATTTTACTTAGAGCGGGTTCGTCAGTTTTATATAGATATTGGCAATACTCATAAGCTAAAAAGGTCTTATTTAATTGATCGGAAGGATTTACAATATACCTAAATGCAGCAATGATCCATTTAACAACTTCCGAATTTTTAAGCAGCAGTGAGTCGTTTGACAAGACGTCATACCTGTATTTACGATCGGGTAATTTTTGTTGACATTTCAATAAAAATTCCGAAATCGTATCACCTTCTGTCCGCTCTCTTACCAGAATAGCAATATCTTTAAGATCATAGTGACGATCCTGGATTTCTTCAATAATTTTTCGAAGTCGCTCCAACGCTTCTTCTTCGAACTTAACAGATTTATCCCCGTTTCTGGGAATCACCTGAATGTCGACCATGCCGCGTTCGATGTTTTTATGCTCCGGAACAAGCTGCATAAAATCGCTGTAAGCCCTGGTAAATAATTGTTGAAAATCATTAAAGCCTTTTGAATTCGATTTCCGGTACGATTCAGCAACGCTACTTAACAATATATCAATGGCATTCCTGAAAAATGAGTTATTGAAACTTATTACGTTGCGACTACTTCTCCAGTTGTATGTTAGCGTTTCTTCATTGATCTGAAACGGCTTCAAATCATTAAATACTTTTTCGGAAAGGATTGTCCAATCGCTGTTTCGCCAACGATAAATAGACTGTTTAACGTCTCCTACAATCCAGTTCTCGTTGTTTTCTGACAGACTATTCAAAATAAGTGGCCGAAAATTATTCCATTGAAGGGCCGACGTATCCTGAAATTCATCGATCATAAAGTGATGAATAAAAGTTCCGGTGCGCTCGTATACGAAGGGCGTATCTGAACCTTTAATAAGTTGTTGAAGAAATTGAGCAGTATCGGATATCAAAAACAGGTTTTTATTGGAAGTGACCTCTCTTATATGAGCCAACAAATCGGCAATCATGCCTAACACATGCAGATGCTTCTGAACAGCAACAGCGGAATAATATACAGGCATATGTAAATCGTGCATGTCAATTATTTCGGAGAGTAGGGTGTTGGCGCCATCATTAAATATATCTTCAATAATTTTTTTCTTTGGAGATCCCGGCGATACCCAAAGATCAATATCATTATAATGGTTCCGGATGGATGGGCTTAATGTACGTTCACCATTGGCCGTTCTTTCGAAAAAAGCAAGGATTGATCTTGATTTTTGCTTTAAATCGTCCTTAACAATGCTATAATGCTTGAAAAGATCAACAGCAGTCTGACCCTTCATCCGAAGCTTAGTCTCAAATTCTGTCTTTATGAAGTTTAGCTTTTGATTAAACTCCTGTAGAAATTGCTTATTGGTAATTTTTTCAATAAGCTTATTGTCAAATTCTTTAAAATTCTCCTTAAAGGTTTCACGCCCTATTCTTTCTATATCGCGATCGAAGTTCCATGTATTTCCTTCCACAATTTTTTCTTCCGCGAAGCTAACCAGCCAGTTTTTCAGTTCGGGGTTTGATTCCAGCTCAAAAATCATCTGCTCCACGGCTGCGGTAAGAATGCGACCTTGGTCAAGTTCAATATCGAAGCCCTGGTAATAACCAATTTCTTTAGCAAATGCCCTGATCACACGATGAAAAAAACTATCGATCGTTAGAATATTAAAATGCGCATAATCGTGTAAAATTTTCATGAGCATTACGGAAGCTTTTTCCATTACCTGGGATTGATCGAGGTTGTACAACTTCATCAAACCTTCGGCATAAATGGTTTTCTCGCCTTTTGCCAACTTGTCAAGTTCGGAAATTATCCGGTTTTTCATTGAGGCAGTAGCCTTATTGGTGAAGGTAACGCCAAGAATGTGACGATAATTCTCAGGGTCGCGAAAGAGCAAATTAATGTATTCGCGTGTTATGGCAAATGTCTTACCTGATCCTGCAGAGGCTTTATATATGGTTAATCCTGTCAATGTTTACAATTGTTTAGAAAGTAAAGGTAAAAAAAGGAGAAGTCAGTTCTATAAAAACAAGTTAAATTTCGTTAACAGGGTTTCGATTACCTGGTAAAAAAGAACTTAGGTTCAAGTTAATTTATTAATTTTGAAAAAACACTTAAAAATTTCACCTATGGCAAGTAAAAGAGAACTAAAAAAGAGCATTAACAAACTTACATTTGAGTTGATTTCCGAGTGCTTTTCATACAAAGCTTTCCATCCGAAAAAGAAGCATAATAAAACCGATGCTGCAATGGAAAATATCCTTAAAATCAGAAACGAATTGATTAATAAAACAAACCATCCTGTTGACAAAGAGGATTATAAGAAAACCCGGACCTATTACAGAGAGGTTATGAAAGACCTGAAAGGCATGGTTTCGATAATGGATACTTTGGCTTAGCGTAGATTACAGGATTACCATTTGATCCTGGTGAGTTATTTTCTCACAATAATAACACTTCAGGGCCACATCGCTTTTAGATACAACGCTGAATTTAGTAATTACTTCTTCGTTGTTGGTGATGCATTTTGGGTTCACGCATTTTACAATGCCCGTAATGGAATCCGGAACCTCTACAACTCTTTTTTCAATTACTTCGTAATCTCTTATGATATTGAGTTTTGCCTGAGGAGCCACAAGGGCTATCTTATTGATTTCCTCATCCAGGAAATATTTATCAGCAATTTTAACAATTGCTTTGCTACCCAGTTTCTTACTTTCCAGGTTAGTACCGAATGTAATCTGGCTATCGATACCTTCCAGATTTAAAATAGAGATTACTTTAAAAAGATATTTGGCCGGAATATGATCGATGACGGTTCCGTTTTTTATCGCGTTAACTATGAGTTGTTTGTCTTTCATAATCTTCATTTTTTATTTCAAGCCTAGGATAGATGAGATAATTGCCTGGCGCACAAATACTCCGTTCAAAGCCTGGGTGAAATAATAGGCCTTGGGATTTTCATCCACATCAAGATTGATTTCATTAACCCTCGGTAAAGGATGCAATATTTTTAGGTTGGGCTTTGTATTTTCGAGCATGGCGTTTCTTAATATGTATGCATTTTTGGTTTTTTCGTACTCGATAGGGTCAGAAAACCTTTCTTTTTGCACCCGGGTCATGTAAATTATATCGGCCTGCGAAATAATAGGCAGAAAATCTTTGTATTCGTAATATTTGATTTTGTGTTCATCGAGAAACAGCAGGTATTCCTTCGGTACCCTAAGTTCATTGGGTGAGATAAAATAAAAAATAGGATTAAAGTCCGACATGGCCATTAATAATGAATGGACAGTGCGTCCGTATTTCAGGTCGCCAATCATAAAGATGTTAAGATCGTTAAGTTTGCCCTGTGTTTTTTGAATGGAATACAAATCGAGCAACGTCTGCGATGGATGTTGATTTGCACCATCGCCGGCATTAATAACAGGTACTGAAGCTATTTCGCTGGCATACCTTGCAGCACCTTCAATAGGGTGTCGGATAATAATCAGATCAACATAATTGGTCACCATTTTAATGGTATCTTTAAGGGTTTCCCCTTTGGTAACACTGGACGAGCTGCTGTCAGAAAAACCTATTACCCTTCCTGCCAATCTGTTAACCGCTGTTTCAAAACTCAAACGGGTACGTGTGGAGGGCTCAAAAAAAAGGGTAGCAACGAGCTTCCCTTTTAATATTTCCTGATCAGGATTTTTTTCAAATGCTGAGGCAAGTTCCAGTATTTTGAGATATTCTTCCTTGCTATAGTCGGTAATGGATACAAGACTCTTATTTTTCATTGTAACCTGGTTTAGAGGGTTGAAATTTAGGTAAAGATAAATAAAATCGAAGCTTATTCACTTCCAATATGATTGATTTTTAAACATTCTATTTTAGTTAATTTTGAAAGAATAGCATCAACATGACTAAGTTTTATTTTCAGTTTCATGTTACATACCATTTCAAACTGCTGATTCAAAACTTCCAATTCAAAATCCTTAACAATTTTCATGACATGGTTTATTTGCAGGTAATCAAACTCGAGTTCATATAGCTCATATACATATTGTAGTACTATATTGGCGTTGAAAAGAGCTTCCTGACTTGCCGTACGATAAGCATTAATAAGTCCATGGGTTCCCAACAGTGTTCCTCCAAAATACCGTACCACAACAATCAGTATATTGGTTAGGTCTTTGGAAATTATTTGACCCAGAATTGGTTTCCCGGCAGTTCCGGAAGGTTCTCCATCGTCGTTGACCCTGAAGTTTTTTTTATCGGCACCTAACCGGTAAGCGTAACAATGATGTCGTGCGTCAAAATATTCTTTTCGAAACTGATCAACGATAGACTTTATTTCTTTTTCGTCCTTAACCGGAAAAGCAAAAGAAAGAAATTTACTTCCTTTATCTTTGAATATTCCTGTAGATGGCTTGCTAATGGTAAAGTATGTGTCTGTTTGCGTTGTCAAAGGGCTATTTTTAGGCAAAAAAAAAGGTTTCTTTGCGAGAAACCTTTTGCTGAATTATATTTTAAGTCTTTTTTCTATCTCGTCAATCTGCGACTTGAACCGTTTATCTGTTTCAAGCAGGTTATTCACTGTTTTACAGGCGTGTAATACGGTCGCATGATCTTTGTCCCCTATTTGCGAACCAATGGTTGCCAACGAAGATTTGGTTAGATTTTTCGAGAAAAACATAGCAATCTGGCGAGCTTGAACAATCTCACGCTTGCGGGTATTCGACTGTAACATCTCAATCGGAACATTAAAGTAGTTGCATACTACTTTTTGAATGTAATCGATTGATAGTTCACGTTTAACATTTTTAATGAGCTTGTCGATCATTTCCTTTGCCAGATCGAGGGTAATTTCACGCTTATTTAAAGTGGCTTGTGCAAGCAGCGAAATCATTGCGCCTTCAAGTTCACGAATGTTATTGGTGATATGGGTTGCAACGTATTCAATTACATCATCCTTCATATTGATGCCGTCGAGATAGGCTTTGTGTTTCAATATAGCCACACGTGTTTCATAATCGGGCGCCTGAAGGTCGGCAGAAAGCCCCCATTTAAATCTGGAAAGTAACCGTTGCTCCAATCCCTGTAATTCAACCGGAGGTTTATCGGAAGTAAGCACCAATTGCTTACCGGATTGATGTAAGTGATTAAAGATGTGGAAAAATATATCCTGGGTCTTTTCTTTTCCGGCAAATTCGTGAACATCGTCGATGATGAGCAGGTCGATCATCTGATAAAAGTTCAGAAAATCATTCCTTGTGTTGTTGCGGATAGCGTCGACAAATTGGGTCTGAAATTTATTAGCATTGACATACAATACTACTTTATCCGCCATTTTTTCTTTAACTCTGATGCCAATAGCTTGAGCAAGATGCGTTTTCCCCAAACCCGAATCTCCATAAATAAATAACGGATTGAAGGCAGTGCCACCTGGGTTATTACCAACGGCATAACCAGCTGAACGTGCCAAACGGTTACATTCACCTTCAATAAAATTAGTGAATGAGTTGTCGGGATTGAGTTGGGGGTCGATGTTTAACTTTTTAATCCCAGGGATAACAAAGGGATTTTTAATGGAATGTTCGTCATCTCCGAGAGGCATCTGAACTGGTTTATTTTTCAGATCGGCATTACTTTTACCAGGCAACTTAACGGTATAAGGCTTGGCATTAGCAACGTTATTGTTTTCCATTACCACACTATATTCGAGTTTGGCATCCTGTCCTAATTCTTTGCGAAGCGTCTTACGAAGAATGTCAATATACTGTTCTTCAAGATACTCATAAAAGAAAGGGCTGGGAACCTGGATTGTTAAAATGTTTTTCTCGAGTTTTATGGGAACAATGGGTTCGAACCAAGTTCTGAAACTCACAGAAGGAACATTGTCTCTGATAACTTTTAAGCAATTATTCCATACTGTTTGATGCATTCGTTTTTGGTTTTAGTAATGAGTGACTTAGGATTTTTTGTTAACAAGTTTTTTGTACTAGCAAGATTCGAAAAAAAAATAGAAAAAAAAATAGAATTCACTCTTGTATTTTTAAAATCAGGTCTATCAGTTTTATTCTCAAAGAATTATTTTTT